>CAZRFB010000460.1:0-8078 GCA_964599185.1 uncultured Rhodobacterales bacterium
GTCGCCGTGCTGGTGTTCGCGCAGGCCGTGCTGGGCGCGCAGATGCCGATCCTGTTCATCCTCGGCGGGCTGGCGGGGCAGACGCTGGCGGAGAACAAGGCGCTGGCGACGCTGCCGATCTCGGTGCTGGTGCTGGTGTCGATGTTCGCCGCGCCGACGCTGTCGATGCTGATGGGGCGCTACGGGCGGCGGCCCGGCTTCCTGCTCGGCGCGCTTTGCGGCGCCATCGGCGGGGCTTTGGGCGCGGTCGCGCTGTTGCAGGGGTCTTTCGCGCTGCTGGTGATCGGCGCCGGGTTCAACGGCGTCTATATGGCGGCGCAGGGGTTCTATCGCTTCGCCGCCGCCGACAGCGCCTCGCCCGCGTTCCGGCCCAAGGCGATCAGCCTGGTGATGGCGGGGGGGCTGGCCTCGGCGCTGATCGGGCCGCAACTGGCGGTGCTGACGCGCGACTGGCTGGCGCCCGCGCCGTTCGCCGGGGCCTATGTGGCGCTGGCGGCGCTGAACGTGGTGGGCGCGCTGGCGTTCTTCTTCCTCGACGCGCCGCGCCCGAAGCCGCGCGAAAAAGGCGCGCCTTCGGGGCGGCCGCTCCTGGAGATCGTGCGCCAGCCGCGCGTGGCGGTGGCGATGATCTGCGCCATGGTCTCCTATGCGCTGATGAACATGGTGATGACCTCGACGCCGCTGGCCATCGTCGCCTGCGGCTATGACCCCGACCATGCGGCGGGGGTGGTGCAGGCGCATGTGCTGGCGATGTTCGCGCCGTCGTTCTTCACCGGCCACCTGATCGCGAAATTCGGCGCGGAAAAGGTGATCGCCGTCGGCCTTGCGCTGCTGGCGGGTTGCGCGTTCGTCGCGCTGAGCGGCGTCGCGCTGGAGCAGTTCTACGGCGCGCTGATCCTGCTGGGCCTGGGCTGGAACTTCGGCTTCATCGGCGCCACCGCGATGCTGACGGCGGCGCACGCACCGGAGGAACGCGCCAAGGTGCAGGGGCTGAACGACTTTCTGGTGTTCGGGCTGGTGACGGTGGCCAGCTTCAGCTCCGGCGCGCTGATGGACGCGATCGGCTGGGAGGCGGTGAACCTCGCCATGGCGCCGTTCCTCGCGCTGGCGGGCGCGGCGCTGATCTGGCTGGCGCTGAACGCGCGTCGGCCCGCCTGACAGAGGCGCAGCTGTCGCCCGCGCGGCTACTGCCCCAGCGCCTGATCCGCCGAGATGCGGCCCACGTTGCCGAAAAGCTGCTGGAGCACCGTCAGCTCGCGGCCATAGGTCGGCGTGGTGGCGGTGACCAGATCGACAACCTTGCCGTCCTCCAGCCCATAGCGGTTGACCTGCGTCACCAGACCAGCCTCGTCGAAGCGGACCACGGCGACGGTGCGATCCACCACCTTGGGCTGATAGAACGCGAATTTCTCGGTGCGGCTGGCGACGTAATACCACACCTCGCTGTCGAACGACCCGGTCGAGGACGGGCGGCCCAGTTTGCGCAGCACCGAGCCGCGGGTGTCCACCCCGGCCTCCAGCGCGTCAAGCTCGGCGATCTGCGGCGCGAAGCCATGGTTGACATAGGTCGGCGCGCAGCCGCTGAACCCCAGGGCCGCGACGATCACCAAGGCGCGAACAGGGCTGGACATCGGCTGAACTCTTTTTTTCCGTCTGTGCGTCGCTGGTTCCCCTAGCCTGTGGATGATGTAAATTCAACTGCGCGGCGCTCGCCTTGCGCCCGCCCCTGCCGGAGAGCCGCCATGTCCGCCGAAGCCGCGCCCGAATTCTCCCGCACCATCCCGGCGGCCGCGCTCAGCGCCGGCGCGCCGCTGGAGGGCGCGGCGAAGGCGCAGGAATGCGCCGCGCTCGCCGCGCGCTACGCCGTGCCTGCGGTGCGCGCGCTGCGCTATGCGGCGACGGCTGCGCCCTGGGGGCCGGGCGGCTGGCGCGTGAAGGGGGTGGTGACGGCGGCGCTGACGCAGGTTTGCGTGGTGACGCTGGAGCCGGTGGACACGGACTTCGCCGAGCCGTTCGAGCGATTCTTCGCGCCGAAGGCGCGGCTGGACGAGGCCGCCGGGCTGCTCGACCCCGAGGGCGAGGAGACGGTGGAGGCGCTGGGCGAGGCCATCGACCTGGGCGAGATCGCGGCGGAGGCGGCGGCGCTGGCCATCGACCCCTACCCGCGCAAGCCCGAGGCCGCCTTCGACGGCGTGCTGACCGGGCCGCCGGGCGTGGCGCCGCTGACCGATGAGGCCGCGCGCCCGTTCGCCGGGCTGGCGACGCTGAAGGGCAAGGCGCGCGACCGCTGAAGCGGCGGCTCTCACGAGAAGCCTGAGGCTCTTGCGGGGCGCGGCGTTCGGCGCTATGTCCCGCGCTCGCAACGAGATCGCGCGAATGGCGTCCTGTGTGGACGCTGCTCCGGCGTCGGCTCTCGGAGATGAATTTCCGCGCCACGCCGCGCCGGACGGAGGTTGAGACAGATGGCTGTTCCGCAGAACCGAACCACGAGCTCCAAACGCGACATGCGCCGCGCGCACGACTCGCTGGTCGCCGCGAACCCCAATGAGTGCCCGAACTGCGGCGAACTCAAGCGCCCGCACCACGTGTGCGGCGCCTGCGGCTGGTATGCCGGTCGCGAAGTCGCCGCCAAGGCCGCCGACGTCGATCTGGATAGCGACGCCGCCTGATTTCCGTGCGGCGCCGCGCAACGCCGCACCCGCCAGCCCATGCGATGAGGTCCATGCCGACGACCGACGCTCCCGTCATCTCGGTCGACGCCATGGGTGGAGACCGGGGTCCTGCAACGGTGATTGCGGGCCTCGTCAAGGCGTTGCGCAAGGCGCCGGACCTGCGTTTCCTGCTCCACGGCCCTGAAGCGACGCTTGCGCCGCTGCTGTCGCGCCGTGCGGCGCTGGCGGCGCGGTGCGACATCGTCGATTGCGCGCGCGTGGTGGAGATGGCCGACAAGCCCGGCGCCGCGCTGCGCGCCGCCGAAGGCACCAGCATGTGGTCGGCGCTGTCGTCGGTGGCGACCGGCGCGGCGGCGGCCGCCGTCTCCTGCGGCAACACCGGCGCGCTGATGGCGATGGCGATGCTGCGGCTGCGCAAGGCGCCGGGGGTGGACCGCCCGGCGATCGCGGTGTTCTGGCCGTCGCGCGCGCCCGCCGGGTTCAACATCGTGCTCGATGTCGGCGCCGACCTGCGCGCCGACGCGCATGTTCTGGCGCAATACGCGGTGATGGGCGCCGAATACGCCCGCGTGGGGCTCGATCTCTCCGCGCCGCGCGTGGGGCTGCTGAACGTCGGCGCCGAGGACACCAAGGGCCGCCCGGAACTGCGCACCGCGCGCGATCTGCTGGCGGCGTCGGCGGCGCAGGGCGACTACGCCTTCTGCGGCTTTGTCGAGGGCGGCGATCTGTGCGGCGACAAGGCCGACGTGATCGTGACCGACGGCTTCACCGGCAACATCGCGCTGAAATCAGCCGAGGGCGCCGCCGCCTTCATCGGCGAGGAGATGCGCCGCTCGTTCAACGTGGGGCTGTTCTCAAGGCTGGCCGGGCTGATGGCGCTGGGGGTGCTGGGCAGGCTCAAGCGCCGCATCGACCCGCGCCGCGTGAACGGCGGCGTGTTTCTGGGGCTTGGCGGCGCGGTGGTGAAAAGCCATGGTGGCGCCGATGCGACCGGCGTCGCCGCCGCCGTGGCGCTGGCGGCGCGCATGGGCCGCACCGGCTTCACCGAGCAGGTCGCCGCGCGCGTCGCCGCGCTGACCGCGCCGGAGAAGAACCCGGACAGCAAGGGAGACACCGCCCGATGAGCCTGTTTCGCGCCGTGCCGCTGGGCTGCGGACACTACCTGCCAGAGCGGGTGATGGAGAACGCGGAGTTCGCCGAGCGGCTCGACACCTCCGACGAATGGATCTGCTCGCGCACCGGCATCCGGCGCCGCCACATCGCGGCGGAAGGCGAGATGACCTCCGACCTCGCGATCGCCGCGGCGAAGCGGGCGCTGGCCCACGCCGGGATGAAGGGAACCGAAGTTGACGCGGTGATCGTGGCCACCGCCACGCCAGACCAGACCTTCCCCTCCACCGCGACCCGCGTGCAGCACGCCATCGGCATGAAAAGCGGCTTCGCCTTCGACATTCAGGCGGTGTGCGCGGGGTTCATCTTCGGCCTGGCCAACGCCGACGCGCTGATCCGCGCGGCGCAGGCGCGCACGGTGATGGTGATCGGCGCCGAGACATTTTCGCGCATCCTCGACTGGGAGGACCGCAGCACTTGCGTGCTGTTCGGCGACGGCGCGGGCGCGGTGCTGGTGGGCGCGCAGGCCACCTCCGGCACGGCCGAGGATCGCGGCGTGCTGGCGACCTGCCTGCATTCGGACGGCGGCTATAACGACATCCTCTACGTCGATGGCGGCCCGTCCTGGACCGGCGCCGCCGGCAAGGTGCGGATGCAGGGGCGCGAGGTGTTCAAGCACGCGGTCGCCAAGCTGGCCGACGTGTCGCACGAGGTGATGGCCAAGGCGGGCGTCGTGGCCGACGATATCGACTGGGTGGTGCCGCATCAGGCCAACATCCGCATCATCGAGGCGACGGCGAAAAAGGCCGGCGTGCCGATGGAGAAGGTGATCCTCACGCTTCAGGACCACGGCAACACCTCCGCCGCGTCGATCCCGCTGGCGCTGTCCACCGCGGTCGGCGACGGGCGCATCCGGCCCGGCGACCTGCTGCTGATGGAGGCGATCGGCGGCGGGCTGGTGTGGGGCGGCGCCCTGCTGCGCTGGTGATCCGGGCGCAACCTCCGGCGATCCGGGCGCAACCTTAAGTTATCCACCGCAACCCATTGATATTGACATCGTTTCACGCAGTCTTCACACTGTGGTCAAACATGGTGATGCGGGGGGAGGAACGCGATGTCGGGCAAGACGCTGACGCGCTCGGATTTGTCCGAGGCGGTGTATCGTGAGGTCGGCCTGTCGCGCAACGAGAGCGCGGAGCTGGTGGAGAGCATCCTGCGCCACATCTCCGGCGCGCTGGTCGCGGGCGAGACGGTCAAGATCTCCTCATTCGGCACCTTCAGCACCCGCGACAAGGGGCAGCGAATCGGGCGCAACCCCAAGACCGGAGAGGAAGTGCCGATCGAACCGCGCCGCGTGCTGGTGTTCCGCCCCTCCCACATCCTCAAGGATCGCATCAACGCGGGCGCGCAATGACGGCGCGACATGCCGCGCCGTCTGCGGAGCCATCTGCGGCGCATGGCGCGGGCGCTGCTGCGGCTGAGGCGCGCGAAAAGGCGCCGGGCGCGTTCCGCACCATCTCCGAGGTCGCCGAGGAGCTTGATATTCCCGCCCATGTGCTGCGCTTCTGGGAGAGCAAGTTCGCGCAGCTCAGCCCGATGAAGCGCGGCGGCGGGCGGCGCTATTACCGCCCCGCCGACGTGGCGCTGCTGCGCGGCATCCGCGTCATGCTCTATGACGAGGGGCTGACCATCAAGGGCCTGCAAAAGGTGTTCCGCGAGCGCGGCCTGCGCCATGTGGTGGCGGTGGGCGAAGGCGTGGAGGCCGCCGTCGCGGTGGACGAGGACGCAGCAGACGCGCCCGACACGCCTGCCGCGCCCGCGACGGCGCCGCAGGCGGCGCCCGCCGCCGACGCTGCGCCCGACGCTGCGCCCGACGCCGGACGCGCCCGGTTGCAGGCGCGTCTGCGCGCGGTGATCGCAGCGCTGGAGCGCGCGCGAGACGGCCTGCGCGCCTAGGCGGGCTGGGCGCATCCTGCGGCTTGCGCCCGGCGGCGCAGGCTGTATAACCGCGCCACGTCCGGGCCATAGCGCAGTCTGGTAGCGCGTCCGTCTGGGGGACGGAAGGTCGTGAGTTCGAATCTCGCTGGCCCGACCATCGCAAGACGCCAGCGCCCCGGCGCTGGCGTTTTCGCATCAGGACCGGAGGCCGGATGTCAAACTCGCGTTCAGGCGTCCTGCCCTCCCAGCATCTGCGCGCGCTGATCGCCGAAGGGCGCATCGCCGCGCATGACGGCGCAAACGGCCCCGCCTCTTTCGACGCCGATCAGGTGCAGCCCGCCAGCCTCGACCTGCGGCTGGGGCGGCGCGCCTGGCGGGTGCGGGCGAGCTTTCTGGCCGGAGCGACGCGCACCGTGGCGCAGCGGATCGCCGATTTCGCGATGCATGAGATCGACCTGGGGCCCAGGGATGGCCCCGGCGCCGTGCTGGAGACCGGCTGCGTCTATGTGGTCGAGCTGATGGAGCGGCTGGCGCTGCCCGGCGACGTCTCCGGCGCCGCAAACGCCAAAAGCTCGACCGGCAGGCTCGATCTGTTCACCCGCGTGATCGCCGACAACGGCGTGGAGTTCGACCGGGTTCCGGCGGGCTATGACGGGCCGCTCTACGCCGAGATCAGCCCGCGCACCTTCAGCGTGCTGGCGCGCGCCGGGGCGCGGCTGGCGCAACTGCGGCTGCGGCGCGGTGCGCCGGGGTTCTCGGACCGCGACCTCGGCGCGCTGCATCGCGCGGCGCATCTGGTGGACGGCGAGGCGCTGATCGACGGCGGGCTGGCGTTCAGCGTCGATCTCGAACCCCGCGCCGACCGTCCGGTGGGCTGGCGCGCGCGCCGCCACAGCGGGCTGATCGATCTCGACAAGCTCAGCCACTACGACCCCGCCGAATTCTGGGACGCGATGAGCCCTGCGCGCGGCGGCGGGATCATCCTCGACCCCGGCGCGTTCTATATCCTCGTCAGCCGCGAGAGCGTGCATGTGCCGCCCGACTGCGCGGCGGAAATGGCGCCCTACATGGCGGTTGCGGGCGAGTTCCGGGTGCACTACGCGGGGTTCTTCGACCCCGGTTTCGGCCACAGCGCGGCGGGCGGCGCAGGATCGCGCGCGGTGCTGGAGGTGCGTTGCTTCGAGGCGCCCTTCGCGCTGGAGCATGGTCAGGTGGTCGGGCGGCTGGTCTATGAGCCGATGCTGGAGACGCCCGACATCCTCTATGGCCAGGGCATCGGCTCGACCTATCAGGCGCAGGGGCTGCGGCTGTCGAAACACTTCAGGACGTGAGCGGCGGCCAGCCGTCGCCGCGCATCTCGGTGAGGCGCGAGGCGGTGCGCGCGAACTCGAAGGCGCCGTCGCCCGCGCGATACAGATCGTCCGGCTCCGCCGCCGCCGAGCAGACAAGGCCGACCTTTCCTTCGTAAAGCGCATCGACCAGCGTCACGAACCGCTTGGCCTCGTTGGCGTTCTGGCGAGAGAGCTGCGGGATGCGGTCGATCATCAGCGTGCGCACCGCGCCGGCGATGGCGAGATAGTCGGCGGGGCCGAGCGGGCGGGCGCAGAGCGCCTCGAACGACGCGCGCGCCACGCCGCCCGCGCTCTGCGGCAGGTTCACCACGCGGCCTTGCACGTTCAGCGACAGCGGCGCGGGCGGCGCGTCGCCGGTCAGCGCCGCCCAGACCGCATCCATCGCGGCGTCGGCCTGCGGCCCGAGCGGCGACAGATAGACCGGGCGGCCCGCCATGCGGCGCTGGCGATGGTCGGTCGGCCCCTCCAGCGCGTGGATGTCGAGCCGCGCCTTCAGAAGCGCGATGAACGGCAGGAAAAGCTGGCGGTTCAGCCCGTCCTTGTAGAGATCGTCGGGCGGGCGGTTCGAGGTGGCGACCACCACCATGCCGCGCGCGAACATGCCCTGAAACAGCCGCCCCAGCAGCATCGCGTCGGTGATGTCGCTAACCTGCACTTCGTCAAAGCACAGCAGCGTCGCGCCCTCCGCGATCTCGTCCACCACCGGCGGAATCGGATCGTCCACCCCCGCCATGCGCGCGGCGTGGATGCCTGCGTGCACCTCCTGCATGAAGGCGTGAAAGTGGACGCGGCGGCGGCGCCGGATCGGCGCGCGCTCGAAAAACAGGTCCATCAGCATCGACTTCCCGCGCCCCACGCCGCCGTAAAGGTAGAGGCCGGTCAGCGGCGTGTCGGCCTTGGCCGCCTTGCGCCCGAAGCCGAGAATGCCGCGCGCCACCTGTCGCGGGCGCGACGGCACATAGCCCATCAGGCGCTGATGCAGCAGTTGCAGCTTCTCCACCGCCAG
>CAZRFB010000461.1:0-2551 GCA_964599185.1 uncultured Rhodobacterales bacterium
AAAAATCCTGAAAGAATCGTAAAGATTTCGTAAACTGCGAAGATAGCGAAGGCGGCGCAGCGTGCGCCGAACCCTGTAACCAGTCTTTCGGCGAGCAGGCCCGATAGCCGCCGCCAGTTAGGGAGTAAACCACCATGGCCATCATCACCGTCGGCGCGACCGGAGCGGATTACACCACCATCCAGGCGGCCATCGGCGCCGCGACGGCTGGCGATACGATCCAGATCGCGGCGGGGATCTACCGCGAGCAGATCACGGTCATCGGCAAGACCGGCCTGACCATTGAGGCCGCGGCGGGCGCGGCGGTCACCATCGAGATGCCCGACTCGCCGGTGTTCAACCATGTCGCCGCCGACGGCGGCACGCGCGACCGCGCCGCCGTGGTGACCGTGCGCGACAGCGCCGACATCGTGCTGCAGGGCGTGATGATCGACGGCCGCGGCCGCGGCGAGGCGATGCCCGCCTCGACGGCGCAGGCTGACATCGAGGGCGTGCTCTACTTCGACGCCTCGGGCGAGATCAGCGACGTCACGGTCACCGGCGTGCGCGACCCGCTCAACGGCGACGGCACGCCGAAGGGAAACCAGCGCGGCAACGCCATCGTCGTGATCAACAGCGACAGCATGGCGCGCAGCGTGGTCATCGACGGCAACACGGTCGAGGACTTCCAGAAAAACGGCGTCTCGGTGTCGGGCGCGGGCCTCACGGCGACGATCACGGCCAACACCGTGACCGGTTCGGGCTTCCTGCCAGCGTCGAACGCCATCGCGCAGAACGGCATCCAGATCTCCTCGGGCGCGGGCGGCGAGATCGACGGCAACACCGTTGCGGAGATCGGCTATCAGCGCGGCGATTTCGTGACCACGGGCGTGCTCGCCTTCGGCGCGGCTGACGGTCTCAAGATCACAAACAACGACTTTACCGGCGCCACGCTGGAAGGCGTCGCGCAGCCGACCACGCATATCGGCATCTACCTGATCGGCGAGACCAACAACGCGGTGGTGACCGACAACAGCTTCGACGAGCTCACCTTCGGCGTCATCGCCTCGGACGATTTCGACGGGCTGAGCGCCGGATCCAACAGCTTCACCAACATGTTCGCGTCGGTGATGACCAACACCGGGGCGCTCGATACGTGGACCGGAGACAACTACGAGATCTATGGCGCTGACAACGACCTGCCGCTGAGCTTCATGGGGTCTGACGGGATCGACTATATCGAGGGCACGCCCTTCGACGACACCCTCACCGGCGGCGAAGGGAACGACACCATCGACGGCGGCGGCGGGATCGACACCGCCGTCTATGCGGGCGACTTCGCCGACTTCACCGTCGCGCTCGGCGCGACGTCCGTCACCGTGGCGGACGACGACACGGTCGCGGCGGGCGACGAGGGGACCGACACGCTCGAAGGCGTGGAGCGGCTGCAGTTCAACGACCAGATCGTGCTGGTGGTCGGCGCGGGCGGCTTCGCCACCATCCAGGGGGCGGTCGATGCGGCTGCGGGCGGCGAGATCATCCTCGTCGCGGCGGGAACCTACGCCGAGAACGTCACCATCGACGTCCCGCTCACCATCACGGGCGCCGGGGTCGCCGCGACGGTGATCGCGCCGGGTTCGGGGAACGCCGTCACGCTGGCGGCGGGCGTCGCCGGGGCGGTGACGCTGCAGGGGCTGAAGCTCGACGGCGCTGGGACGGCGGCGACGGGGATCAGAGCCGCGCCGGACTCCGAGGTCGCTCTCACCGTGCAGGACGCGGCGATCACCGGCTTCTCTGCCCGGGGCCTGTTCTCCTCGGACAATGGCGATCCGACCAACACGCCGGGCGCGACGAGCGTCACGGTGCGCAATGTCGCGTTCTCGAACAACGGCTTCGGCGGCGCCAACGGCGCGGGCAACATCAAGCTGTTCGGCTTCGGCGGCGTGGCGGCGTTCGAGGATGTGACGATCGCCGGCGCCAGCGACAGCGTTGTGCTGACGGCGCGGCCCGACAACGCGATCGAGATCGTCGGCAACATCGTCAATCTCGGCACCGCCAACCCCGCGCCCGCGAATCCCCCGGCGGCCAACGTCACCTTCGACGGCGTGACCGTGACCGGGACGTTCCACAAGAACGCGGTGGCGCTGTTTCACTTCTCCGACCTGACAAGCCTCTCCATCCTCGACCTTGACCTGAGCGGCGTGGTCCGCACCGGGATCCCCGACGAGTGGGGCCCGGTCTTCAACCTCGACGGGATCACGAGCGACATCGACGCCTCGGGCTTCGGCATCACCTATCCGACGGGCCTGCCCATCGCGGCGGAGCTGCAGGGCGAGAAGCAGCCAAACCAGGGCGGCCCCTTCAGCCAGACCATCACCGGCAGCGCCGCCAACGAACAGCTCAACGGCAAGCAGGGCGCCGACACGCTGAACGGCGGCGGCGGCGACGACGCGCTGATCGGCGGCGAGGGCGACGACACGCTGAACGGAGACGGCGGCGTTGACACCGCCGTCTATCTTGGCGCGCGCGGCGAGTTCACGGTCGCGACGACCACGAACGCGGCGGGCTTCGT
>CAZRFB010000462.1:0-2215 GCA_964599185.1 uncultured Rhodobacterales bacterium
ATATTCCGGGGAGGTCGCCGCCGCCAGCAGCCACCACGCCACCAGCGTCGCCCCCAGCGCCAGCGCGACGCCGGTGATGCGGTGGCTGATCGACAGCACCATGGTCCATTCGGGCTTATAGACCGAAAGATGCGGCGACAGGGGCCTTGCGGCCCGGTTCACGTCTGCCATCGGAGTCTCCCTGCGCGCGACCGGCCCGCCATAGGGCCTTTCGCCTGATCTTCCGCGGCGCCAAACCGTGAGTCGCCGCACCGCACCATTAGCCGCCTGACCCGGCGTCGCAAGCGCCGGAGCGTCGCAGGCGCCTATTGCTCGCCCAGTTTCATCCCCGGATCATAGGGCGCGTCGATGTCCTTGGTCACCGCCTGACCGCAGCGCATCACGCCGCGCGCGGCGTCGAAGGCGTAGGTCGGCGCGCCATACAGCGCCCAGCCCGCCGACAGCGCGGCCGTCACCTTGTGGCAAAACGCGCTGTCGTCGTCCGCCGTCAGGAAGCGGTAGAGCGTCGTCATCGTATCACCCCGGATAAGGCCACACGCCCAGCCAGTTATGCACGCCAGCCACCGCCGCGAACACCGCCACGCTCACCGCCACATGCAGCACGTCGCGGCTGCGCGGGCTTTCGGGCGGGCGCAGCCAGACGCCGTCGCGCTTGTTGATCAGGATCATCGACGCCACCGCCCAGGCCAGCAGCCCGCCGAACAGAACCGCCGACGCCAGGTCGCCGTTCACGATAAGGTGCGCCAGCGCCCAGATCTTGACCCCGGCAAGCTGCGGATGGCGGATCACCCGGCGCAGGCTGGCCTTGGCGTGACCGGCGCTGAACACGATGAACGCCAGCAGCATCAGCAGATTGTTGAGATGCACGGTCCAGAGCGGCGGAAACCACAGGTCCACCGGGTCCGCCGCCTTGTAGCCCTGAACCATCAGCACGACCGAAACAACCAGCAGCACGCCCGCCGCCGCCTTGTAAGGCCCCGCGCCGAGCCGCGCCGCATAGGCCGCGCGGCGCGCCGGGGCGGCGGCGGGCAGCAGATGGACGACCGACCACAGCGCCAGCCCGAGCAGAAGAAGCGTCATGTTGGCCCTCGTTGATTGCGCCGCCCAGCAATGCCCGGACAGCGCCCGGCAAGCAAGCGCCTCATGCGCCGTTGGCGCCCGGCGCGGCGGGTCTCAGCAGCGCGCGCATCCGCCGCGCCGCCTGATCGGCCAGCCCGCGCGCGCCCTCCTGCGCCAGCCGCGCCTCCTCCATGTGGCTGCGCAGGGTGGGCCCCTCGGCCTCGATCACGCCGTCGGCCTCCGAGAGGTCGAATTCGAACTGCGCGCCGTTGCGGGTGGCGGCGCGCAGCATCGCCACGTTGCCGCGCGTGGTGTGGACCAACAGCCGCCGCGCGCCGCGGTTGCGCGCCCACAGCAGCACGCGCGCCACCAGTTGCGAACCGACGCCCCAGCCGCGCCAGGCGTCCTCCACGTCGAAAGCCGCCTCCGCCGCCGCGCCGTCGCGGGTCAGCGCCACCTCCGCCGCCGCGCGCAAGGTGTCGTCGTGAAACCAGCCAAGCACCTTGCCGCGCCCGTCGAGCGCCCCGGCCGCGTGCGCGTCGATCCAGCCGTCGCTGACCGCGTGGTGAAAGCGCGCGCGCCGATCCTCGGGCGACAGCCGCCGCAGATGCGCCGCGTAGAGCGGCCGGTCAAAACTCCAGAGGATGCGGAACGCGCCTTGCTTGTAGCGCACCGCCTTCGGGTCCGTCGCGTCAGTCATCGCCGCCTCGTCTCTCATCACGCAGGGGTTCGTCGTCACGCTCTACCGCAGCGGCGGTTTTGCGATTATCAACGCCGCACGCGGCGGCGCACATTTCCATTCCCGCGCTGCTGCACTGCAACATAGGGTCGCACGCGCGATCCGCCACGCCCCCGACGGCGAAAAACGCCGCGGCCAAAGGTCAGGAGACGACAGCATGCAGGAACTCACCCATTTCATCGGCGGCAAGCACGTCAGGGGAACCTCGGGCCGCTTCGCCGACGTGTTCAACCCGGCGACCGGCGAGGTTCAGGCGCGCGCGCCGCTGGCCAGCGTCGAGGAGGTTTCCGCCGCCGTCGCCAACGCCGCCGCCGCGCAGCCGAAATGGGCCGCCACCAACCCGCAGCGCCGCGCGCGCGTGCTGATGGAGTTCGTGCGCCTGCTGCACCGCGACATGGACAAGCTGGCCGAAAGCAT
>CAZRFB010000463.1:0-5043 GCA_964599185.1 uncultured Rhodobacterales bacterium
GCGTAGAGCATCCCCCGCCCGCGCTCCAGATCGGCGAGCCGCCCGTTGCGCACCGTGAACAGGAACAGGCCCTTGCTGTCGAAGGCGCCCTGGCCGTAGTCGGTGATGTCCCAGCCCAACCGCGCGTCGATGATCGCCGACAGCTCAGTGCGGCGCGCGCGCATCTGGTCGGGCGTCAAGTAAGCGAAAGGCGGCAGCGCATAGCCGAAGCCGCGCATGAAGGCGTCGGCCTCGGCGATGATCGCATTGACGCGCGAGCGTTTCATCGGGTTTCTCCCGTCGGGCGAAGATCGGGCGGCGTCGCATCCGCGGCGAGCGCGGCGAGCGCGGCGTCGAGGCTCATCGTCTGCTGGCCCTGCGCGCCGAGACGGCGGACCGACACGCTGCGCGCCTCCACCTCCTGCCGTCCCAGCGCCAGGATCACCGGCACATGGGCGTCGGAGTGTTCGCGCACCTTGTAGTTGATCTTCTCGTTGCGCAGGTCGGCCTCGGCGCGCAGGCCCAGCGCGCGCAGGCCCGCGACCACCTCCGCCGCATAGGCGTCGGCGTCGGAGACGATGGACGCCACCACCACCTGGCGCGGCGCCAGCCACAGCGGAAAGCGCCCGGCGCAGTTCTCGATCAAAATCCCGATGAACCGCTCGAAACTGCCGAGTATCGCGCGGTGCAGCATCACCGGGCGCTTCTTGCTCCCGTCCTCGGCGACATATTCCGCGCCCAGCCGCTCGGGCAGCACGAAGTCGGCCTGAAGCGTGCCGCACTGCCACTCGCGCCCGATGGCGTCTGTCAGCTTGAAGTCGAGCTTCGGGCCGTAGAAGGCGCCCTCGCCGGGGTCGATCTCGTAGTCGCTGGTCACGCCCTTCACGGCGGCCTCCAGCGCGGCTTCGGCCTTGTCCCAGGTCTCGTCCGATCCGGCGCGCACCTCGGGCCGCGTCGAGAACTTGATGTCGAAGCTCTCGAAGCCCAGATCGCGATACACCGTGCCCAGCAGGTCGATGAAGGCGGCGGTCTCGGCGCCGATCTGATCCTCGGTGCAGAAGATGTGCGCGTCGTCCTGGGTGAAGCCGCGCACCCGCATCAGCCCGTGCATCGAGCCCGACGATTCGTAGCGGTGGCATGAGCCGAATTCGGCCAGCCGCAGCGGCAGGTCGCGATAGCTTTTCAGGCCCTGATTGTAGATCTGCACATGGCAGGGGCAGTTCATCGGCTTGAGCGCGTTGGTCCGTTTCTCGTTGGCGTGGCCGCCCGCCTCGCTGGTCTCGTCGATCTCCGTGATGAACATGTTCTCACGGTATTTCTCCCAGTGGCCGGACGCCTCCCACAGCTTGCGGTCCACCACCTGCGGCGTGCGGATCTCACGATAGCCGCGCGCGCTCAGGCGGCGGCGCATATAGTCCTCCAGCACGCGATAGATCGCCCAGCCGTCGGGGTGCCAGAACACCATCCCCGGCGCTTCCTCCTGAAGGTGGAACAGGCGCATCTCGCGGCCGATGCGGCGATGGTCGCGCTTGGCGGCCTCCTCCAGCATCTTCAGATGCGCCTCAAGCTCCGCCCGGGTGCGGAAGGCGACGCCATAGATGCGCTGAAGCTGCTTGTTGCGGCTGTCGCCGCGCCAGTAGGCGCCCGCCACGCGCATCAGCTTGAAGGCGTCGGGCGGCACTTGCCCCGTATGAGCCAGATGCGGCCCGCGACAAAGGTCCTGCCACGGCCCGTGCCAGTACATCCGGATCGCCTGATCCTCGGGGATCGCCTCGACCAGTTCCACCTTGAACGGCTCATTCGCCGCGCGGTAATGCGCGATCGCCTTGTCGCGCGGCCAGATCTCGGTGCGCACCGGGTCGCGCGCGGCGATGATCTGGCGCATCTTCGCCTCGATCTGCGCGAAATCGGCGTCGGTGAAGGGTTCCTCGCGGTCGAAGTCGTAATACCAGCCGTTCTCGACCACCGGGCCGATGGTGACCTTGGTCTCCGGCCAGATCTCCTGCACCGCGCGCGCCATGATGTGCGCGCAGTCGTGGCGGATCAGCTCCAGCGCCTCGGCGTCCTTGCTGGTGAGGATGGCGAGCCTTGCGTCGGCCGCGATGGGGCGGGAGAGATCGGTCAGCGCGCCGTCGATCTTCGCCGCCACCGCCGCCTTGGCCAGCGACGCGGAGATGTCCCGCGCCACCGTCGCGGCGGTCACGCCTGCAGGATAGGTGCGCGCGGCGCCGTCCGGCAGGGTCACGGTCACCATGTTCGCGGCGTCGTCCATCGCTCTCGCGCTCCAAGTTCAAGTTGGCGCGCACCATCGGCGGGGCGCCCTGGGCTGTCAAGCGCGCGGCAGCGGCGCGGGGATGCGCCAATACGTTGAAACGAATCGGATCTTGGCACAGTTTGTTAACCATCGCTTGGATTTAGCTTCATTGCCGAAAGGCGCCCGCATGGCCAAACTCCCCCTCGCCGACCTTCGCCGGATGATGGCGGACCCGGACGTGCCCGAAAAGACGCTGCGCCAGTATCTGCGGCCCGCCGAGGACGGCGGCGGCGTCTTCAACCCGGAGGTGGTTCCAAACCCCGAGACGGTCGAGATCACCGAGGATGAGCTGGCGCTGGAGAGCGCCATCGGCTTTGGCAACCAGTTTTGCCGATTCCGCCGCAAGAAGGCGTTCGAGCGGCGCATCGCGCGCGGCGATCCGGCGCCGGTGCTGGTGGCCGAGGGCGACAGCTGGTTCCAGTTCCCGTTTCTGGTCGAGGATGTGATCGACCACCTGAGCCGCGATTTCAACGTCTGGTGCATCAGCGCGGCGGGCGACACCGCGCAGAACATCGTCCACCGCAACCCCGAATACATGCGCGCGCTCGACGCGCAGGCGGGCCGCGCGCAGGCGTTCCTGTTCTCCGCCGCCGGCAACGACGTGATCGGCGAGGATGAGACCGGCGCGCCGGTGCTGAACCGCCTCTTGCGCCAGAACCCCGGCTCCGGCCCGGTCGAGGACCTGATCGACCGCGCCGCGCTCGACAAGACGCTGGGCTTTCTGCGCGACAGCTATCGCACGGTGATCGACACCATCCGCGCCGACGCGCGCTTCTCCATGCTGCCGATCATCGTGCACGGCTACGACTACGCCTTTCCGGGCGCGCCGGGCGACGAACGCGACCCGATCTACGCCAAGCCCGACGAATGGCTGGGCGGCCCGCTGCGCGCCAGGGGCATCACCCACCCCAGCACGCAGCGCGCGGTGGTCGGCTATCTGATCGACGCGCTCTACGAGATGCTGTTCGCGCTGGCGGGCGACAGCGCGAAAACCGGCGTGCATGTGGTGGACGTGCGCAAGACGCTGTGGCGCAAGACCGACTGGGCGGATGAAATCCACGGCACCGACGACGGCTTCGGCCTGGTGGCGGAGAAGTTCCGCGCGGTGATCGACGCCGCCATCGGCCGCCGCGCGCCGGTCGCGTTCGAGCGGGGGACGGAAGGGCGGGGCGCGACCATCGTGCTCGACCCCGGTCACGGCGGCGCGGAGGATGTCGGCGGCTCCAGCGCCAACAACATCGAAGGCTCGGGCGGCGTTCAGGAAAAGACCGTCGCGCTGGCGCTGGCGCGCGCGGCGAAGGCGGCGCTGGAGGCGCGCGGCCATCGCGTGCTGCTGACGCGCGCCTCTGACCGCAACCTCGGGCTGGCCAGCCGCGCGGCGGTGGCGCGCGAGGCGCAGGCGGCGGCGTTCGTCTCGCTGCATTTCAGCGCCGATCAGCCGCCGCAGGCCTTCCACCACCCCGACGCCGGGCGCGACGCCGAGCGGCTGGCGCGCGCCGTGCAGGCGGCGCTGGAGCAGGCGACCGGGCTGAAGGGCGGCGGGGTGCGCGCCCTGCGGCTGGGGGTGCTGACCCCTGAGCGGCTGGACGCGCGCACGGCGGCCTGTCTGGTCGAGGTCAGCGGTCTGGCCGATCCGGCGGAGGCCGCGCGGCTGGCGGATCCGGCCTATCTGCGCAGGCTGGCCGCCGCGCTGGCCGACGGGATCGAGCGCCACCTTGCGGGCGATGTGGCGCGCGGGGTGGAGAGCGCGCAGGCCGCCGCGCCGGACTATGAGGACGCGGCCTCCGCCCCGCCGCCGCCAAGCGAAAGGCGCACGCTGGCCGATGGGCGTCAGGTGCGCGGCGCCGTCTCGCCTGGTCTGGCCCGCGCCTTCGACAAGCGCGCCTTCGAGCGTGGCGACGGCGCGTCGGAGATGGCCTCGCCCATGGCGGGTTTTTCCGACGTCGAGAAGTTCCTTGACGCCTGGCGCGCGCGCAGCCGTTCGCGCGCCGGGCTGTCTCCCTCGGGCAAGTTCGAGCGCACCGTGGGCCGCAACGACGCGCTGCCGTTCTTCTTCCTGCACAACGGCCACGCGCGCGGGCGCGCGGTGTGCAAGATCGAGGCGTCGGGCGTCGATTTTCAGGGCGGTGAGGGCGCCTGGTTCGGCAGCGGCTTTCTGGTCGGCCCCAACCTGCTGCTGAGCAACAACCACGTGCTCAACAGCGCTGCGGTGGCGCGCGAGGCCTGGGCCAAGTTCTCGTTCGAGCGCACGCCGGGAGGCGGGCTCTCGCCGGTCAGGGCGTTCAGGATGGACCCCGACCGGCTGTTCATCACCAGCCCGGCTGTGGGCGGGCTGGACTACACCTTCGTCTGGCTCGACGGCGACGCGCATGAGGAGTTCGGCTTCATCCCGATGGAGCGCGGCGCCTTCACCATCGCGCCGCATGAGCGGGCGAACGTGATCCACCACCCCAAGGGCGAGCCGAAGCAGGTCTCGCTCCAGAACAACGAGCTGATCGATTTTCACCCGGTGATGCTGCACTACGTCTCCGACACCGAGGGCGGCAGTTCCGGCAGCCCGGTGATGGACAACACATGGCGGCTGATCGCGCTGCACCATGCGTGGGAGGCTCTGCCCCCGGGGACGCCTTCGCCGGGGCGCGAGGGCGCGGACTTCGTCAACGAGGGCGTCAAGATCGCCGCCATCGTCGTCGATCTGGAGACGCGGCTGACCGAGCCTTCCGAGGCGGCGGCGGCGCAGGCGGTGCTGG
>CAZRFB010000464.1:0-6301 GCA_964599185.1 uncultured Rhodobacterales bacterium
CCACAAGCTTCGCGGTCTCGGGATACTTGCCGAAGAAGTTCTTGCGGATATAGGCGCCGTCCTTGGACTTGAAGGTCTGGTAGTCGCCGTCCACCGTCTCGTCCATCAGCTGGCGCAGTTTGCCGCTGTCGTCCTTGTCCCGCCGCGCGTCCCAGCCCGAGCCCCAGATCAGCTTGATCACGTTCCAGCCCGCGCCGCGGAAAGTGCCCTCAAGCTCCTGGATGATCTTGGAGTTGCCGCGCACCGGGCCGTCGAGGCGCTGGAGGTTGCAGTTGACCACGAAGATCAGGTTGTCGAGTTCCTCGCGCGCCGCCAGACCGATGGCGCCGAGGCTCTCCGGCTCGTCCATCTCGCCGTCGCCGAGGAAAGCCCACACCTTGCGGTCGGCCATGTCGATGTGGCCGCGGTTGTGCATGTATTTCATGAAGCGGGCCTGATAGATCGCCATCAGCGGCCCCAGACCCATCGAGACGGTGGGAAACTGCCAGTAGTCCGGCATCAGCCACGGGTGGGGATAGCTGGGCAGTCCCTCGCCGCCGGTCTCGGAGCGGAAGTTGTCCAGCCGCTCGGCGCTGATGCGCCCCTCCATGAAGCTGCGCGCGTAGATGCCGGGGATCGCGTGGCCCTGGAAGAACACCAGATCGCCGCCGTGCGTGTCGGTGCGCGTGCGCCAGAAGTGGTTGAGCCCGATGTCATAAAGCGCGGCCGAGGAGGCGAAGCTGGCGATGTGGCCGCCGTATTCGCTGCTCTCCTTGTTGCGCCGCACCACGGTCGCCATGGCGTTCCAGCGGTTGATGGTGCGGATGCGCCATTCCATCTCGAGATGGCCGGGATACTCCGGCTGCTGGTCGGGCGGGATGGTGTTGACGTAAGCCGTGGTGGCGCCGAACGGCAGGCTGGCGCCGTTCTCCCGCGCCGCCGCCACGGTGCGGTCAAGCAGGTAATGCGCGCGCGCGCCGCCGTCGCGCGCGATCACGTCCTCGATCGCGTCGAGCCACTCGCGCGTCTCGACCGGGTCGAGGTCGGCGCCGTCTGGGTTGCTCATGGATTGCTTCCTCCTGGCCTTCATCCGTTCAAGGCTTTGGTGTGTGATAGCGCAAGGTGCGCCGCTCAGTCAGGGTCTGCGCCTTCCTCGCGCGCTTTGGTCGCGATCTGCGGCCGCAGGTAGCGCCCGATCAGCAGCGGCAGGATGAAGCCCACCACCGCCAGCGTCCACAGCCCCACCGCCAGCGGCGAGGCGACCAGCGCCGACCAGTCGCCGTCGGAAATGGTCATCGCGCGGCGCAGGTTGACCTCCATCTCGTTGCCCAGCAGCACGCCGAGGATCACCGGCACCAGCGGCACGTCGAGCTTGCGCAGCACCCAGCCCAGCAGGCCGAAGCCGACCATCACCAGCAGGTCGAAGGTCGAACCCGAGACGCCGTAGATGCCGACGAACGAGATCATCGCCACGGCGGGCATCAGGTATTTCGACGGCACCAGCAGCACCCGCACGAACAGGCCCACCATGGGAATGTTCATCAGCAGCAGCATGACGTTGCCGATGAACAGCGCCGCGATCAGCCCCCACACCACGTCCGGGTTCTGCTGGAACAACAGCGGCCCCGGCGTGATGTTGAGCGCCAGCAGCATCGCCAGCAGCACGGCGGTGGTGCCCGACCCCGGCACGCCCAGCGCCAGCATCGGCACCAGCGCGCCGCCGGCGGCGGCGTTGTTGCCCGCCTCCGGCGCCGCCACGCCGCGCGGGTCGCCCTTGCCGAAGGTGTCGTGCTTGTTCGAGATCTTCTTTTCGACGGTGTAGGAGATGAACGAGCCAAGCGACGCCCCCGCGCCCGGCAGAACCCCGGCGATGAAGCCCAGCACCGTCGAGCGTCCCATCGCGCCCGCCGTGTCGCGCAGCATCGACAGCCGCGGCGTGATGCGGCCGATGCTCATCTTCTTCTCGGGGCCCGCGCCGTGGCTGCGGTGTTCGAGGAACACGAACACCTCCGACAAGGCGAACAGCCCGACGATGGCCACCAGAAAGTCGATGCCGTCGTAGAGATGCACCTCGCCGAAGGTGAAGCGCGGCACGCCGGTCTGGCTGTCCACGCCGATCATCGCGATGCCGAGGCCCAGCGCCGCCGCCAGCGCCGCCTTGGCCTGATTGCGGCTCGACACCCCGCCCAGCGTGGCGAAGGCCAGCGTGAACAGCGCGAAATACTCCGCCGGGCCGAACAGCAGCGCCACCCGCACCAGCTGCGGCGCCAGGAACACGAGGCCGATGGTGGCGAAGAACGCGCCGACGAACGACGCCACGCCCGACAGCGCCAGCGCCTCGCCCGCGCGGCCCTGCTGCGCCATGGGATAGCCGTCGAGCGTCGTCATCAGCGCCGGTTCGTCGCCGGGAATGTTGAGCAGGATCGACGAGATCCGTCCGCCATACATCGCGCCGTAATAGACGCTGGTCAGCAGGATCAGGGCAGGCGTCGGCGGCAGGCCCAGCGAGAACGCCAGCGGGATCAGGATCGCCACACCGTTCGAGGGGCCAAGCCCCGGCAGCGCGCCGATCATGGTGCCGAGAAAACAGCCCAGCAGCGCCAGGCCGAGGTTCTGGAAGGTCAGCGCGACGGCGAACCCGTCGGCGAGCGAGGCGAGTGCGTCCATGGCGTTCAGAACCCCCAGGGGCCGCGCGCGAGCGACAGGCCGAGAATCAGGTGGAACACGACATAGATGCCGACCGAGATCGCGACCCCCGCCGCCACCGCCGACAGCGGCGCGGCGCCCAGCCGCCACGACAGGAATGCGGCGGCCACGGCGGTCGCCAGCAGAAAGCCCACCTGCGGCAGCGACAGCGCGTAGGCGCACAACACCCCAGCCGTCACCGCGATCTCAAGCAGGCGGCCGAGCGCGGGCCACGCGGCGGGCGCGTCGGGCCGCAGGATGACCGCGACGCCCGACAGCCCCAGCACGGCGGCGATGATGATCGGAAAGGTCTTTGGTCCGACCGGATCGGACAGGAAGCTCAGTTCGATCAGCGTCGCCTGCCAGACGAAGAAGGCGGCCAGCGCGATACTCACGCCGCCGAGAATGCGGTCGCTCATGGATCCCCCCGGTCCGGTTGAAGAAACAGGCGCGCCGCCCGCCCCCGTATCGGGGCGCGGGCGGCGCGGGTGGTCACTTCAGCAGGCCGATCTCGCGGGAGAGATCCGCGATCTCCCTGACCGACTCGGCGACGAACGCCTCGAACGCCGCGCCCTGAAGATCGAGCGGCGCCAGCCCGCTTTGCGCCATGGTCTGCTTCCACTCATCGGACGCATAGACCGCGCCGATCGAGTCCACCCAGTAGCCATAGGCCTCGTCGCTCATGCCGCCGGGGGCGTAGAAGCCGCGCCAGTTGGCGCCGATCACGTCGATGCCCTGCTCGCGCGCCGTCGGGAACGCCGCGAAGTCGCCCTCCAGCCGCTCCGGCGCCAGCACCGCGATCACCCTGATGTCGCCGGAATCGACGAAGCCCTTGGCTTCGGAGGCGTCGCCGGTGAACGCCTGCACCGAGCCGGCCAGAAGCTGCGTCACCGCCTCGCCGCCGCCGTTGAACGCGACGTATTTCACGGTCCGCACGTCCTCGACGCCGGCGCGCTTGGCCGCGATCAGCACTTTGAGGTGATCCCAGCCGCCGACCGCCGACCCGCCCGCCACCGACACCGACTTGGGATCGGCCTTGATCTGCGCCATCAGTTCGGGAAGCGTCTGGATCGGGCTGTCCTTGGCCACGGCGATCACGCCGTAGTCGGCGCCGACGCTGGCGACCCAGCGCACCTGATCCATCGAGCCGCCGGGAAAGGCGCCCTGCGCCAGCCGCGTCGAGGTGGCCGACGACGCCGCCACGATCAGGTCGTTGTCGGCGCCGCGCTTGTTGACGACCTCGGCGAACGCCACGCCGCCGCCGCCGCCCGCCAGGTTGGTGACCTGCACCGTGCCGGAGACCAGCTTGAGATCCTGCATCGCCTTGCCGACCTGGCGGCAGGTGAAGTCCCACCCGCCACCGGGGTTGGCGGGGGCGATGCACTCGGGCCGCTCAGGTGAAAACGCCTGCGCCTGCGGCGCGATGGCGGCTGCGGCGACCACCGCTGACAGCGCAAGCGCGGCGCGGCTCACTTTCAGAAATATCATGGAAACCCTCCCTGGATCGTCTTCTTGATCGCGCCCGGGCTTCGCGCCGGGCGCCTTGTGCAACACTCTGCGCGCGCGGCGGCGACGCCGGCAAGCCAATCCGCTCCCGCACCGCAAGGCCCCTCCCCATGCGCAGTGTTAACGCTAGCCGCAACCATCATCGCCGACAAGCGCGCCACCGGGAAGCGTGGCGAACGCGCGCACCCGTAAGCCGCGCGCACCCGTCAGCCGCGCGCACCCCGCCGCACCCGCTCACGCCACAGGGTGAACAGCCCCGCCGCCACCACCAGCGCGCCGCCCGCCACGATGGCGGGGTCCAGCCGCTCGCCGAACACGACGACGCCGATCATCACGGCGAACACCAGTTGCAGATAGGCGAAGGGCTGCACCGAACTGACCTCGGCGTGGTTCAGCGCGCTGATCAACAGATAGTGACCGCTCATGCCCATGACGCTGAGCAGCGCCATCCAGCCCCAGTCCCACCCCGCCATGGGCGTCCAGAAGAACGGGCCGATCAGCGTGACCGCCGCCGCCCCGGCGACGCCGGTGTAGAAAAAGCTGGTGGCCGAGCCGTCCACCCGATTCACATAGCGCGTGGCCACGTGATAGACGGCGAACATCACCGTCGCCGCCAGCGCGATCAGCGAGCGGGCGTCCAGCACGCCCTCGCCGGGGCGCAGGATGATCAGCACGCCGACAAAGCCGACGCCGACGGCGGTCCAGCGTCGCCAGCCGACCTTCTCGCCCAGCACCGGCCCCGACAGCGCGGTGACGATAAGGGTGTAGCCGGCGAAAATGGCGTGGCTCTCGACCAGCCCCAGCAAGGCGAACGCGGTGATCATCACCACGATCTCGAGCGCCAGCAGCGCGCCGCGCATGATCTGGAGCAAGGGAAGCTGCGTCTGCGCGACGCGGCGCAGCCCCCCCGCCCGCCGCGCCGACAGCGCGATCACGAACACCGCGAAGAACCAGTAGCGGATCATCGTGACGAACACCGGCGAATAATGCGTGGCGAGGTGCTTGGACACGCCGTCCTGCGCCGCGAACACCACCATCGCCGCGATCATCAGCCAGATGCCGCGCCGGGTGGAGAGCGCCGTGTCGAGCGTATCGGTCATGAAAGGCGGCCTCCGTCGCGCGGGGCGGGCGCGTCGCGGTTCTGTTGGCCATGCGGGCGCGGCGCGGTCAAGGCCCTCGCGCGCGCCTCCTCTCGCTCTCGCGCGCCCCCCATCGCGCGCGCTCACGCGCACACGCCCGCGATGCGCCTTATGGCCCCCTCGCGCCCAAGCCGCTATCGTCGCCGCGCAACCAGCCGGAGAGCGCCGCCATGACCGACTACGCCCTGAAGCGCCTCGACCATGTGAACCTGCGCACCGGCCAGCTTGAGGTGATGGCCGCATTCTACGAGCACATCCTGGGCATGACGCCGGGGGCGCGCCCGGACTTCAGCTTTCCCGGCGTCTGGCTTTATGTCGGCGCGCGCGCCGTGGTGCATCTGGTCGGAGTGGAGGCGACGCCCGGCGCCCATGGCCACGACCTGCGCCTTGAGCATTTCGCCCTGTCGGCGCAGGGCCTCGACGCCTTCATGGCGCGGCTGCGCGACGAGGGCGCGACCTTTCGGCTGGCGCGCGTGCCGGGCTTTGGCGTCGTGCAGGTCAACATCGAAGATCCCGACGGCAACCATATCCACATCGACTTTCCCGAGGACGAGACAGCTTGAGCGCGCCCGCGCCATGGCGCGGGCACGCCGCGATGGCGCTGTTCGCGTGCCTGATCGCGGGGTCGTTCTCGCTGGGCAAGCAGGCGGCGCCGTTCATCGACCCCGCCGCGCTGACCGCGCTGCGCTTCACTGCGGCGACCGTGCTGATGGCCGCGCTGATGGCGCTGACCGGGCGCGGCCCGACCCGGCGCGATTGCGCGGCGCCGTGGCGCTATCTGGCGCTCGGCGGGCTGCTGGCGGGATACTTCGTGCTGATGTTCGCCGCGCTGCGGCTGGCCTCGCCGGTCTCCACCGGGGCGGTGTTCACGCTGATCCCGCTGATGAGCGCGGGCTTCGGCTGGCTGCTGATGCGCCAGCGCACCCCGCCGACGGCGCTGGCGGCGCTCGCGCTGGGCGCCATGGGGGCGGTGTGGGTGATTTTTGGCGGCG
>CAZRFB010000465.1:0-4903 GCA_964599185.1 uncultured Rhodobacterales bacterium
AAGCTGGTCCTTGGTGCGGAAACTCTCCCGCAGCGCCGGATCGACGCCGGCGAGCCGGATGCCGGTGATCTGGTCGCTGCGCAGGTGGCCGACGAGGCCGACCGCGCCGAAGGCGGCGACGCCGGACATCGCGAAGGCCAGCACCGCGCGCCGGCCGACCACGCCGCGGGCGCGGAACGGCCGTTCAACGAAGCGCCAGCTCAGCCAGGCCAGCCCGAGCGCCAGCGCGCTGAGCGCGGCCATCACGAGCGGCGAGACCTCGCCGAGCGTCGCGTGGCGCGTGAAGGCGAACAGCGGCTGGTGCCAGAGATAGGCGCTGTAGCTGATCAGGCCGACGCCGACGAAGGCCGGGAGGCCGAGGAGCCGCCCGACCACGGTCTGCGGCGCCGAGAAGGCCAGGACCAGCGCTGTCCCGACGGAGGGCGCGAGGGCGTTCAAGCCGGGAAACGGCGTACGATCATCATAGGCGAAGACCGGCCACAGAATCATCGCGAGACCCAGCGCGCCAAGCGCTTCGGCCGCGATCAGGTTGCGGCCCACGAGGTCGGCGCGGCTGACCCGGTAGGCGAACGCGAAGGCGACCATCGCGCCCAGCAGCAACTGCCAGGCCCGCGAGGGCAGCAGGAAGAACGCCGTGATCGGCTGGGTTTGGACCTGCCATTGCGACAACGCCAGGCTGGCCGCGGCGAGCGTGGCCAGAAGCGCGAACAGCCGCGCCGGACCGAGGCGCCAGCACACGAGGATCATCAACGGAAAGATGACATAATACTGCTCTTCGACCGCGAGGCTCCAGGTGTGCAGCATCGGCTTCAGTTCGGCCTCGGTGTCGAAGTAGCCGCTCTCTTGCCAGAACAGGAAGTTGGACGCGAACAGCCCGATCGCGACGAGGCTCTGGGCGAAATCCTGCAGATCCTTCGGCGACAGCAGCATCCAGGCCGCCGGCAGGCTCGCGGCCATCACCAGAAACAGCGCAGGCAGGATCCGGCGGGCGCGCCGCTCGTAAAAGTTCAGCAGCGAGAAGCGGCCATGCCGCATCTCCTCGACGATGATGCCGGTGATGAGGAAGCCACTGATCACGAAGAAGACGTCCACGCCGACGAAACCGCCGCCGAACAGTGGAAAGCCGGCGTGGAACAGGATGACCGGCAGCACGGCGACCGCACGCAGTCCATCGATCTCACGCCGGTAATTCATCGCGCCCCGCTCCATGCCTGACCGGAGCGGTAGCACACCTGCGACCGGGCATCGCCGGTTTTTTGCCGCGGTGCGGCGCCGTTCACCACGAAGATTCTCGACAAGATTTAACCGAATATGATAATTCGCATTGAAGTGGATTTTGGTTCGGGCGGCGCCGGTCGCGGCGCCCGGCGATGTGGAGCGACATGTGATGAGCGGTACGATTTTCCTGCAGGCGCGCGAGATCAGCGTCGATGAACGTGACGGCTCGGTCACGATCACCATCCTGCGCAGCGGCGACCTTTCCCAGCCCGCCTCGGCGACGTGGGAGATCACCTCCGCCACGGTCGATCCCGCGACCCACGGTCTGGACTTCGACGGGCCGCTGAGCGGCGTCGCGGCGTTCGAGGCCGGTCAGGACCGCGTGACGGTGGTCGCGCCCATCCTCGACGATGCGCTGGCTGAGCCGACCGAGGCGTTCATCCTGTCGATCACCGGCGTGTCGGACGCCGATCTGGGCGCGCCGCGCACCACGCGCGTGAACATCCTCGATGACGAGACGCCCGCTCCCGTGGGGCCGGAGCCTTCGCTGGAGCCCTTGTTCGACACCACGCTGCAGCCGGTGCTGAGCGGCCTGATCGCGCCGATCGACTTCGCGTTCTCGCCGGTCGATCCCAACCTGATCTTCGTGGCCAGCAAGCTCGGCCGGATCACGACGCATGACGCGACCACGGGCGAACAGGTCGCCACGTTCCTCGACATCGCGGCGCAGACCAACAGCAGCGGCGACCGCGGGCTGCTCGATTTCGCGCTGCATCCGAACTTTCCCGCAGACCCTTACGTCTATGTCTTCTATGTGGTCGATCCGGCGGACACGGCGGGTCAGACCGGCGCGGCGGGCGGCGACGGCGAAGGCAACCGCTTCTCCTATGTATCGCGCTTCGAGGTCGATCCGGCGACCAACTTCACCTCCGTGATCGCGGATTCCGAAGTGGTGCTGATCGGCGGCGCCGGCCAGACGCTGGCCGACATCGCCGGCGGCGGCGCGATCAACAGCGGCGACCCCGTAACCATCGACCCGTCAAGCCCGCTGTTCACGCCGGCCTCCGACATCGACCCCGTCACCGGTGAGCCGGTGCAGGATTACCTGAAGGTGGACAGCTCCACCCACGCCGGCGGCGCGCTCGCCTTCGGGCCGGATGGCGCGCTCTACGTCTCGGTCGGCGACGGCTCATCGTTCAACGCGATCGATCCGCGCGCAGCGTCGGTGCAGAACATCGACGCACTGGCCGGCAAGGTGCTGCGCATCGACGCCATGACCGGCGACGGCCTGCCCGACAACCCCTTCGTCGAGGACGGCGCCGATCTCTCCGCCAACCGGTCCAAGGTGTTCCAGCTTGGCCTGCGCAACCCGTTCTCGATGGGTTTCGACGATGCCGGCCGCCTGTTCATCACCGAGACCGGCTGGAACTCCTGGGAGGAGATCAATGTCGGCGGTCCCGGCGCCAACTTCGGCTGGCCGTGGTTCGAAGGCGGCGACAGCGGCGTGTCGCTGCGCAGCCCCTATCAGAACCTGCCTGAGGCGCAGGCGTTCTACGCCGCCGTCGAGGCCGGCGAAATCACGCTGACCCAATCCTTCCGCGCCTTTGCGCACGCCGAGGCGGAGCCCGGCTACGCCTTCATCGCCATCACCGGCGGCAGCGACGTCTATGGCGGCGGCGGCGGCTATCCGTCATCGCTCGACAATCATTATTTCTTCAGCAACCTGCCCGGCGGTCAGATTTTCGCCATCGACGTGAACGACCGGCGCGACGTCAAGCTGGTCGGTCAGGTCGGCGACGGCTTTGCGCCGGTGCATTATATCGTCGGCCCGGACGGCAAGGTCTATTACGCCAACATCGCCACCGGCGAAGTGGGCGTTTTGCAGATCCAGGCGCGCGCCGTCGACATGGCGCTGTCGGGATCCGCCGCGGCCGGCGCGACGGCGGGTGAATTCATCCTGACCCCCGATGCGAGTCAGCAGACCGGTCTCATCGCCTCCGAAGCGCGGGTGGATATGACGCGCGTGACCACGTTCGACTTCGACATCTTCCTTGGAGACAAGGATGGCGGCGGCGACGGCATGACCTTCGTGCTGCACGCCGACCCGATGGGCGCGGCGGCGACCGGCGGCGCCGGGTCTGGCTTCGGCGTGGCCGGGCTGCTGAACGGGCTGGCGATCGAGTTCGACACGTTCCGCAACGGCGGCGGCTCGGACGACCTTGTCGAGGACCATGTCGCGCTGTTCACCACCGACGGCGCATTCCGCACCGCGCCGGTGGCCGTGCCCAACCTCGAGGACGGCGCCTGGCGGCGCGTCGTGGTGGTCTGGGAGCCGGTGGACCAGACGCTCACCGTCTCGCTCGACGGCGTGGTGCTGATCGAGCAGGTGATCGACCTTTCCGCCATTCTCGGCGGGACGCAGGCGCATTTCGGCTGGAGCGCCTCGACCGGCGGCGTCAGCAACCAGCAGGCGGTGCGCATCAACGCGGTGGATGCGATCTACGAGCCCGCCGCGGCGACTCTGATCCGCGTCGAGGCTGAGAACCTGACCATCGTGCAGGGTTTCTCGGTGGCCAACAATGCGACGGCGTCCGGCGGCAAGATCCTGCAGGCCAATGGCGGCGGCGAGCAGATCGCCGCCTACGCCTTCGAAGGCCGGGCCGGCATCTATGACCTGAAGCTTGCCTATTTCGACGAGAACGACGCCGTTTCGCAGATGTCGATCTTCGTGAACGGCGCCGAGGTGGACAACTTTCTCTGGGATCAGGATCTTGGCTCGGCAGGCCCCAACGCCCAGACGCTGACCAGCCGCGTGCTTGACGGCCTTGATCTGCGCCAGGGCGATCTGATCGAACTGCGCGGCTTCCGCGCGCCGAACGAGCCGCTGCGCACCGATTACCTTGAGTTCTCCTTTGTCGAGGATATCCCCAACTTCCGCGTCGAAGCCGAAAGCATGACGCTGATTCAGGGTTTTTCGGTAAACACCAACAAGGCCGCGTCGCTCGGCGGCGTCATCCAGGCGAACGGCGGCGGATTGCAGCGGGCAAGCTATGACTTCACCGCGCGCGACGGCGTGTATGACCTGACGCTGGGATATTTCGACGAAAACGACGCGGTATCGTCTATGTCGATTCTCGTGAACGGCGTCGAGATCGACAGCTTCCTTTGGGACAAGGAGCTCGGCTCGGCTTTCCCCAACGCCCAGACGCTGACCACGCGCGTCATCTCGGATGTGGTCTTGCATGACGGCGACGTGGTCGAGATCCAGGGCGTGCGCGCGCCCAACGAGCCGCTGCGCACCGACTATCTGGACTTCGCCTACACGGGAAAGATCCCTGCCGATCTGCCGCCGCCGCCGCCGCCCGCGCCGTTCCGCATCGAGGCGGAGGCGTTCACGCTGGTTCAGGGCTTCAAGGTCCAGGCGCGCTCGGCCGCGTCAGGCGGCGCCAACATCGAGGCCGTCGGCGGGGGCGAGCAGATCGCGTCCTACGTCTTCAACGGGACGGCGGGCGTCTATGACCTCGCCCTCGGCCATTTCGACGAGAACGACGGCGTCGGCTCGATGCGGCTGCTGGTGAACAACGAGGAGATCGATGCGTTCCAGTGGGACCAGGACACCGGTTCCGCCAACCCTACGGCTGCGGCGCTGATCGAGCGTCAGATCGAGAATGTGGCGCTCGAAGTC
>CAZRFB010000466.1:0-6457 GCA_964599185.1 uncultured Rhodobacterales bacterium
TTGCCTTTCAAGGCGATGCGACGGGGCGCGGCCCCGTCATGCGCTTCACCAGAGGCGACGCGCGCCGTAGGCGTCGAAGATCGCCTCGTTGGAGACCAGCGCGATGTCGCGGGCCAGCGCCTGGGCGATCAGCATGCGGTCGAAGGGATCGCGATGCGGCCCGGGCAGCCGCCCGGCGCGCTCGGCGTCCGCCATCGTGATCGCCAGCGCGGTGAAACCTTGCGCGGCGATGCAGCCGCCAACATCGCGCGCCACAGCCTCGGCGCCGGGCAGTTTGCCCAGCCGATGCTTGGTGGTGATCTCCCAGGCCGAGGCCGCGCTCACGAGCACCGGCCGATCCGGTTCGGCGATGGCGGCGCGCGCCGCTGCGGACAACCGCTCGTCGCCGTCCAGCCACCACAGCAGCGCGTGGGTGTCGAGCAGCAGCGCCATCGGCGCCGCTACTCCCAGACCGCCAGCTCGTCCTCGGACAGCGGCGCGAAGAACGCCTCCGTGGTCGCGGCGCGCCCCTTCATGGCGCCGAAGCGCCGTGCGACCGGCGCGCCGTCGCAGCGCACCAGCCGTGCGACCGGCTTGCCGTTGCGCGCCAGAACCACCTCGCCGCCGGCCTCGACCTCGGCGATCAGCCGCGACAGGCGGGTCTTGGCCTCATGGATATTGACGGTGATCACGGAGCAGCCTCCCCTAGCGGTTAGTCCGATAGTTGGCTAATCGGGCGCGCCCCGTCAAGCGCCGAAGACGGACCATGCGGATCGGGATACCGACGCCCTGCCTGGTGTCTGCATCGCCTTCAGCCGCAGGCTCAAGGGAGCGGCGTCGAACGCCGCCACAGGAGCGATCCCGATAGACGGTGGACGTCAACCTGGGCCACGGCGCTCAGAACGTCCGGTGTCGCGCGAGGGCGACGCCTTCGCGGTCGACTTCACGCGCGCAGGCCTCAGGCGCGCCGCGGTTCTCCTGCGTCCAGCGGCGGTTGCGCTCCAGCTTCACCGCCTGCGCGCTCTCCTCCTCGGCGACGCGGGACAGGGTGACGCCGAGCGCGCGCGCCGCGCTGGTGACGCGCGTCTCGAGCGACAGAGGACCCTGGCCCTCATCGACACCCCCCACAGCCGGCTTGGTGCGGCGCAATCATACGCCTGGGTCATCGCCATGAAACACGCCCCTGAGTCGCCGCCGGAAACAACCGCTTCATCCTGCCGCCGCCTCGCGCGCCACGACAGCCGGCACCATCTCCAGCACCCGCTTAAGCGCCGCGACATGCTCTGGCCTGAGCGCCATGTCGAGCGGCGCGAACACCCGCGCCTGATACTGGATGATCTCGACGAAGCAGCCCGCCGCCTTCAGCGACGGGACCATCCCGGCCGTCGCGCCCTTGATCTCGCAGCGCTGCCGCCCGCCGACGAGACGGCGGCGCAGACGGACGCCGTGCATCAGCGCGACCGTGCGGTTCTCGATCATCACCGCGCGGGCGACGGACGCCGGGCTGTCGGGGTCGAGCGGCCTGAGCGCGCCGGCGAGATCGCCGAGTTGGTCGGGGGCGACGATGCGCCCGATCAGGCGCTGGCCGCAGTCGGTGGCCAGACGCCGGATCCGGGGCTCGTCCTTCGGCAGATGTTTCCAGACCGGCAGGATAAGCCCCGAGACCAGCGCCAGTTCCTCGGTCTCCACCTCCGGCAGCGCGGCGACGGCGGCGTCCCAGAGCGCCGCGAAGCGCTCGGGCGCGCAGGGCTCCCAGGCGGATTCCGCGAAGGCCGCCCGCGTCATCACCTCGCGCCCGCGCGGGCGAATCATGCCCGGGCCCATCGTCGGTGCTGGCGCGGCCCGTGCCGACGCCCCTTCCAGTCGATGCGCGGCCCCTCGACGACGCTCCCGTCAGCCCGCGTGATCAGACCGGCCAGACGGTCCTGCACGAAGCTGCAAAGCGCGTCGTTCGTCGCGAGCTTCGCGGGCTTCGGGCGTTGGCCGCAAGCTCATGGCTCAGCTGATCCGCCAGATCGCGTTGTCCGTTCCCTCGTGTGGAACCCGGATCCCGACCCATCCAAAGCGTCGCGGCCCCTGCGAGGGCCGATGGGTTTCCGCAAGAGAAGTGATCGGTGTGGCGCGCGAGGGCTGTCTCTCCGGCGTGCCGGGTTTGCGAACCCGCCGGAGAGAAAGCCCTCGCGATGAGGGGCTGGCCAGCGGGTTGATCAAACCCGGAGCCATGAAATGCGATCTTCTTCAAACGCCAAGTCCGTTCTACCGATCCGCGCGCCCGAGCGCGGCGACGTGGTTTCCTGCCGCTTCCCTCTTGCCGAGGCGCCGAACCTGCCGGGTGAGAAAGCGCGGCCCTGCCTTGTTCTCGGGGTTCATCAGCCGACCGACGGGCCGATAATGGTCGAAGTCGCCTATGGCACCGCCGCCGGGACCAGGTCGAATGTCGGGTTCGACTTTGATGTCGAGGCGGAGGCCGACAGGCGCGCCGCCGGCGTCCATCGCGTGACCCGCTTCGTGCTGGCCCGCGTCGTCTGGGTTCCGCTGGCGTCGCCCTGGCTGGCGGCCAACGCCGCAGGCTCGGCGACCCTCGGACGGCTGCCCGGGCATCTGCGCCTGTCGATGGAAACCCTGGACGCCGCCCGCCGCCAGGCGGTCCGGCCCAGCCCGCGCGCGGCCATCGCGAGGCCGCGCAGCGGCGTCATGCGCCCGGTCGCGGCGCCGCCGGGATCATGAGCCCGCGAAGCGCGGACCGGCGGGGTCGAAAGGCCTGGGCGGCGGCGCGAGGGCGTCTCGCCTACGGTCTGCGCGACTTCCACACCCTGCGCCGATCAACCACCACGATGCGCAGGATGCGTCGCCGGTGATCGCCCGGGGCCCGCTTTGCGGCCGGCCGCGACGCGCCTGCCGCCCGCCCATCCGATGTCCCATGGGCCGTCGGCCGCCAGCCCCTTACCGTAAATGTTGGTAGGAGGCGAGGCGGCAGGCTCGCGCAGCTCCCCGTTTCACTTTCAACGAATCGCGACGCTGCAGACGATCGTGATCTGGTCGGCGATCGCGGCCGCCCGGTCGCGCGGCACGCCGGCGTCATCGGCGTGCCGGCGCCAGTCCACCACGGCCGCTTCGACATCGGCGAAGATCTCCGCCGCACGCGGCTTGCGCAATCCCGCCTCGCCTGCGGCGGCGAGCAGGTGCTCTCTCTTCGGGCGTCGTCCTTCGCCCGCGATCGCGAGCGCATGCTCGCCACCGGGGCCCTGCGAGAAGGTGATGTCATAAGCGGGCGAGAGTCGCCATGCGCCGTCTGACCCCATCAGGAAGGCGTGGTTCTTCACATGGTCGTCGCGGTTGTGCGCGAGTGCGTTGAACATCATGCGCCGCGCCATCTGCTCGAGGTCGTCGTTCTGGCGCGTGACGAACATGACGAGCTTCATCAGGTTGGCGTAATCGATCGTTGGAGCCCGGAAATCGAGATGGAGGATGCCGGCCGCGGTGTGCATGTGCTTGCGCCGGTCGCCGTCGCGGTCAAACCGCTCAGCCGCGAAAAAGCGCGCGCCGTCGCGCGTCGCCAGAACCGTGGCGTCCGTCATGGTCACGCCCGCCGCCCGCGCCATTCTGGCATAGGCCAGTTCTTCCTCGGCCGCGTGCGGGCTGTCTTCGGAGGAGCGGTACTTGACGATGTGATGGCGAAACCCATCCTCCGCCCGGCGTCGGAAGTCACGCAGCAGGCCGCGTTTAGGGTCGAGCAGCGCCACGAATTTCGGCCGTGCGCCGGCGGAGCCGCCAGCGTGCTCGCGCATCTTGCGCAGATCATCCGCAGGCGTGTCCTCGCCGAGGGCGTCAGCGAGGTTTGCAAACCAGTCCAGATCGATCGGCCCGTTTCTGGGCCAGCCTTCATCGGTCGGCCGATAGACAAGAGCACCCATACCGCTCGCGCCGACCAGCGCGAGGCGGTCGACCGGCGTCAGGCCGGAGATCGCGCCGCCCCGACGGGCGATCTCACGGTCGATCAGCCGCCGACCCCAGCCGTCGGGCAGGCTGTCGGCGAACACGCCATGAAGCCCCTCGAAGGGGGCTCTCGGCCCGAGCGCGACGCCCTCGATCCGCTTGATGTGATAGGGCGAGAGCGGGAGCGGTCGGGCGGAGAAGTCGCCGCTCCACTCCACCGCCGCGAGCCGACGGTCCGGGATCCAGGCGATCTCGCCCAGATGGCGCTCGCCGTCGCCGAAGTCGAGGGCGATCGTGACGCGTCGACTCATGGGGCCTTCCTCCGGGCGCGCTTGCGGGTCTTCGTTGGCGCGAGAAGCGTGTCGAGGCTCGTGGCCTCAGGTTCGGGAAACAGGGCGCCGAAGCCTTCCGCGCAGTCCAGCGCCAGCGCGATGCGCGCCAGCGAGGCGAAGGCGATCTCGCCTGTGCGCTCGAAGCGCTTGAGCGAGGCCGCGGTGACGCCGGCGCACGACGCCAGCTCGAGCTGTGTCATCCCCAGGGCGATGCGCCGCTTCCGTGCGGCGTCGCGGGTTCCCGCCAGGATGTCGCTGGCGGAGAGAAGTCCAGTTGTAAAAGAGCTCATAGTGCCTCTTATATAGTTTTTCGCGTCGTAAGGGATAATATAATGCCTTTTAGGTTCACGCGCCAGGGGCGGAGGCGACCGGGGTCGTCGCCGTCGGCGACCCAGGCGAAGGCCGCCTCGGAGTGGATCCTGTCGGGATTGTCGCCGAGGGCGACCAGCAACTCGGCGACCATGCCGGTGGAGACGCCCGGCGTCCCCATCTGGGCTGGCGCGCGCAAGCGGACCAGCGCCTTGAGAGCGGCGTCAGTCCGCGAGCTTGCGATACCCCGCCTCCGTCGCGGGCCTGGAGATCCCGTCCATCTGGTCCCCAATCCGCTGATGTCACACGACATGAGGCAACAGGGGCGGTCTCGACCTCCGTGGCGCGCCCACGCCATGCAGGGGGAGAGTTGTTCTCCACGGGTCCCGCCTCGGCCCTCAGGCATGCGCCGGGAGCCCCAACGGGAGCCCGCGCCGCTTCCGGCGCGGATGAAGATCGCCCCTGAAGCTGGCGCCACTTAAGCAAACGGCTGGCTTCATGAGGGTCCCCGAAGATTTTTTCGACGCAGACGACACCACTGACCTCCTTGAGAGGCTGGTCAAGTGTCTGTCGTGTCTTGTAGGTCAGACAGGTTTACTTGATTTTTACGGCTCGCGCCAACATTCGTGGTGAGGGGCTGGCGTCGGCCGCTTGCGCGACTTCCACACCCTGCGCAGATCGACCACCACGATGCGCAGGATGCGTCGCCGGTGATCGCCCGGGGCCCGCTTTGCGGCCGGCCGCGACGCGTCTGCCGCCCGCCCATCCGAGGTCACATGGGGCGTCGGCCGCTCTGGGCGGCTGACGGTGGCTTCACGCGGCGCCTGCGCCTTGCGCTCAAGGTCGGAGGCCGCCCTTGCGTGCAACGCGAGCACGCGGTCGACGGTCGCGACGGTATCGAGCGTCAGCGCCCTCTGGGCGCCGCTGAGCCCGGGACGCGTCGAAGCCGTCTTCAGGCCGCGCCTGACGGCCTTCAGCAATCCGGCGACGGACGGCGTGGTCGCGGGCGTGCGGCCGTGCAGGGCGACAAGCTGCCGGAACGCATCGCGCGATGCGCCGTCAACATGTTGAAGTGCGGTGATGGCCGCCGCCGGGGCGGCGACGACCGCGGCGAGAGCCATGTCGAGGGCGCCGGACGATCCCGCGACGCTCGTGCGGTTGGCGCTGGAGTTGGTGGCGGTCAGTGCGATGGGCATGGGGAGCCTCCTCAAAACCGGTTGCCTCGGACCCGTCGACGTGCTGTTCGGGCCGGGCTCGGAGTCGCCTCGTCGCCTGAGAATGAGTTTTGGCCGTCTCGGCGGAACGGATGGCGCCAAGGCGCACCAAATGCGGCCAATTTTACGCACCCTGTCCCGCGCGGCGCCGCCGGCGCGCGCGGGAGGGCAGATATCAACGGCGCAATGCACGCGCATCGCCTCACTTCCCGTTCTCAAACACCGCCATCGGCGTGGGCTTGCCGCCCTTGCCCTCGGCGCGGACCATCTCGAAGCGGACCGTCGCGCCGGCGATTGCGGCGATGGCGCGGCATTCGTCCTCAAGGTCGGCGGTGCTGCGCCCGCGTCGCCAGGACTTGGCGGCGTCGAAGCTATGGAAGGTCATGGGCAGGTCGAGCGCAAGACCCGTGGCCGACAGCCTCACCCGGGTCACGCGCAGGTCGCCTTCCGACGTGACGATCGCCTCGCGGAAGCGTTGGCATATGATGCCCTCCCAGGTGAGGAGACGCGTCACAGGCAGATCGGGCAGCGGGACCGACGACAGCACGACGACGCGCTTGGGCCGGTCTGGCGAGACGAGCCGCAGCCGCGCGATGGCCTGGTTGCTGGCGCCTTCGCGGACTTGCGCCAGCAGCGCCCGGCCGCGCGGATCGGGGTGTGTGGATACGCGCGCTGAAGTATGCGTTC
>CAZRFB010000467.1:0-1858 GCA_964599185.1 uncultured Rhodobacterales bacterium
ATGGGCGACCCCGACCCCGACAAGAACCCGCGCCTGCGGCTGGCGATCCGCGAGGCCAAGGCGAACTCGATGCCCAAGGACAACATCGACCGCGCCATCAAGAAGTCGCAGATGGGCGACGCCGAGAACTATGAGAACATCCGCTACGAGGGCTATGGGCCGGGCGGGATCGCGATCATCGTCGAGGCGCTGACCGACAACCGCAACCGCACCGCCTCCAACGTGCGCTCGACCTTCGGCAAGAACGGCGGCAACCTTGGCGAGACCGGCTCGGTCAGCTTCATGTTCGACCGAAAGGGCGAGATCGCCTATCCCGCCAAGGTCGGCTCGGCGGAGAAGGTGCTGGAGGCCGCCATCGAGGCCGGCGCCGACGACGTGGAGAGCGACGAGGACGGCCACTGGATCTATTGCGCCGACACCGATCTGGCGGAGGTCTCCGCCGCGCTTGAGGCCAGCCTGGGTGAGGCCGACACCGCCAAGCTGGTGTGGAAGCCGCAGACGCTGACCCCGGTCTCGGAAGATGTGGCGCGCACGCTGATGAAGCTGATCGAGACGCTTGAGGACGACGACGACGTGCAGACCGTGGTCGCCAACGCCGACATGAGCGAGGAATTGATGGAGAAGCTTGCGGGCTGAGGCGGAGCGCTTTGCGGCTTACGCCGGGCGCGCGCGCACGCTTCGCCGCGCGCGCAGCCCCGACCCCCGCGCCGGGGCCTCGCCGGCGTCGCGCGTCCGGCCCGATCCGGTCGTGGAGGCCGCCCGCAGGCGCGGCGCTTCAGGCGCGCTGCGGGCGCGGCGCCGGTTCGGGGCCGAAGCGCTCGGCGACGGCGTTGACCGCCTTCAGCGCGCCGACCATCGCCTCGGCGCGTCTGAGCAGCGCGCGCTCACCTTCGCCCGCGGCGGCGCTGGCCGAGACCATGGCGAGCCGCCCGTTGACCTCGGTGAACGCGCGGCACAGCAACGCCTCCGGCGCCGCGGCGTCCTCGATCACCAGATAGAGCGTCGCGCCGTCGCGCCGCGACGCCACCACTCGCGTCGGCGCGTCGCCCGAAAGGCCCAGGCCCCGCCGCCCCTGCGGCCCGCGCAGGTGCGCCTCCAGCGCCGCCAGCTCAAGCGCGGCGTCGCGCGCGCCGAACAGCGGCTCGGCGGCGATGGTGACGGTCTGCACCGCGTCGCCGGGGCTGGCGTCGCAGGCGGTCATCAGCGTCACCGCCGCGCCGCCGACGACGTGCACCTTGTCTGAGGCGAGGCAGTCGCCCGGCGGCGGCGCCACGATCACCGCCCGCCCGTCCGCCGACAGCTCGACGCGGTGCTCATGCGCCGAGACCAGCCGCATCGGCCCGACCGGCGCCTGCGGCGCGACGCACCCGCCAAGGCCCAGCGCCGCAAGGGCGATCAGGCTGCGGCGCGTGCGGGCGCGGCGCATCGCGGCGCTCACAGATCGGCGTAGATGTGCCGCTCGCCGGCGTGGCCGGGGTGGGTGACGGCGCCATCCTTCGCCTGACCGACAAGCTGGGCGTATTTCCACAGCGCGCCGGAACCATACAGCGTCTCGCGCGGGCCCTTCCACGCCTTGCGCCGCGCCTTCAGCTCCTTGGCCGACAGCTTGACGTTCAGCGTGCCCTTCTTCGCGTCGATCTGGATGATGTCGCCGTCGCGGATCAGGGCGATCGGGCCGCCCACCGCCGCCTCTGGCCCGACATGGCCGACGCAGAAGCCGCGCGTGCCGCCGGAGAACCGCCCGTCGGTGATCAGCGCCACCTTGCCGCCCATGCCCTGCCCCGACAGCGCGGCGGTGGTGGACAGCATCTCGCGCATCCCCGGCCCGCCCTTCGGCCCTTCGTTGCGGATCACCAGC
>CAZRFB010000468.1:0-8490 GCA_964599185.1 uncultured Rhodobacterales bacterium
TCGCGGCTGCTGTTCTACGCCTTCGCGGCCTCGCTGCTGTTCACGCTGGCGGCGGTGGGGGCGCAGCGGCTGAACCCCGCGCCGCAGGTGGCGCAGGATTTCGACCAATGGGTGACGACGCAAGTCGTGGTGGGAACCTTCGTGCGCCCGCTGGGCCTTTACGGCGCCGCCGCGCTGATCGGGCTGGCGTGCCGCGCCTTTGGCGGGCGCGGCGGCTGGCGCGCGACGCGGGCGGCGGTGTTCTGGACCGCGCTGGTCGCGGCGCCCGCAGGCGTGATGCTGACGCTGATCGGGGCTGCGGCGAGCGGGCCGGGCGGCGCGCCGCCGCTGGCGGCGGCGCTGGGGCAGGCGGGCGGCTCGGCGCTGTGGGCGGCGCTGCTGGCGCCCGCGCTGGCCGAGGCGCAAGGGTTTCGCTCAGGGCTGGCGGTTTTTGGCGTGTTTTGCGCGCTGGCGGCGGGCGTCGCCGCCGTGGCGGCGCTGGCGTGACGGGGCTGCGCGCCGTGCGCGGAACTGGCGTGAAGGGGGTGCGCGCTGCGCGCGCATGGCGTAGATCAGGGGCGGCGCCCGTCGCCGCCGCCGTCATCGCGAGGTTCTGATCCCCATGGACGCCATCCCCTTCAAGGCCTTTGTCGCCCTGTTGACCCAAGGGATCGCCACGCCGCGCCCGGTGGTCCGCCGCATCATCGCGGCGCAGCCCGACGGCGCGCAGCGCCTGATGCTGGTGGCGCTGGGCGCGGCGATGCAGGGCCTGGTCTGGGCGCTGATCGGGCTGATCGGGCCGGGCGGCGACGCGGCGCTGGGCGTGGGCGGGTTGCTGGCGCTGATGGCGATGAGCTTTCTGAACTACGCGATCACCGCGTCGCTGGCGTTCAACATCGGCCGCCGCTTCGGCGGCAAGGGCGCGGCGGCGGAGGTGGCGAGCGCGGTCGCCTGGCACGCGGTGCTGACCGGCGCGCTGGCGCCGTTGCAGGTGCTGGCGCTGGGCGGCGCGACGGGAACGCCCACCGTGGGCGGCGGCGGCGTGCTGTTCCTGCTGATCTATGCGGGGCTGAACGTCTGGCTGCTGGCGTCCTGCGTCGCCGAAGCGCACCGCTTCGAGAGCACCGGGCGGGTGCTGGGCGCGACGCTCGCGCTATTTCTGGCGCTGGGACTGATCTTGAGCCTGCTGCTGGGCGGCTTGCAGGCGTGACGGGAGACGCGAGATGACCACGGCGGTTCGGGCGACGGCGCAGGGCGGCTATGACGTGGAGGCGGTGCGGCGGGATTTTCCGATCCTGTCGCGCACCGTGCACGGGCGCCCGCTGGTCTATCTCGACAACGGCGCGTCGGCGCAAAAGCCGCAGGCGGTGATCGACGCGGTGACGCGCACCTACGCGCAGGAATACGCCAACGTCCACCGCGGGTTGCATTTCCTTTCAAATCTCGCCACCGAGAACTACGAGGCGGTGCGCGAGACGCTGCGCCGCTTTCTCGGCGCCGAACACGCCGACGAGATCTGGTTCACCCCCGGCTCGACGCAGGGCATCAATACGGTGGCCTATGCCTGGGCCATGCCGCGCTTCGATCCGGGCGACGAGATCATCCTCAGCGTGATGGAGCACCACGCCAACATCGTGCCGTGGCATTTTCTGCGCGAGCGGCAGGGCGCGGCGCTGAAATGGGTGGATGTGGACGTGAACGGCGATCTCGACCCGCAGGCGGTGATCGACGCCATCGGGCCGCGCACGAAACTGATCGCGCTCACCCACATGTCGAACGTGCTCGGCACCGTGGTCGATGTGAAGGCGGTGTGCGACGCGGCGCGGGCGCGGGGGGTGGCGGTGCTGCTCGACGGCAGCCAGGCGGCGGTGCACATGCCGGTCGATGTGGCGGCGATCGGATGTGACTTTTATGTCATCACCGGGCACAAGCTCTATGGCCCCACTGGCTCCGGCGCGCTCTATGCGCGGCGCGAACGGCACGCCGAGATGCGGCCGTTCATCGGTGGCGGCGACATGATCCGCGAGGTCGCCAAGGACCACGTCACCTACAACGACCCGCCGCACAAGTTCGAGGCCGGCACGCCGGGCATCGCGCAGATGATCGGGCTGGGCGCGGCGATCGACTATCTCGAGGGCCTCGGGATGGAGGCTGTCGCGGCGCATGAGCGGGGCTTGCGCGACTATGCGCGCGACCGGCTGGAGGGCCTCAACTGGCTGACCGTCCACGGGAAATCGAAAACCAAGGGCGCGATCTTCTCGTTCGCCATGGAAGGCCCCGCGCATCCGCATGACATCTCGACCGTGATCGACCGGCGCGGCGTGGCGGTGCGGGCGGGGCACCATTGCGCGCAGCCGCTGATGGCGCATCTGGGCGTCAGCGCCACCTGCCGCGCGTCGTTCGGCCTCTACAACACGGTCGCGGAGGTCGATGCGCTGGTCGATGCGCTGGAGCGGTGCCGGGCGCTGTTCGCCTGATGCGCGGAAATGACGCGCGATGAAAGTATTAGGCGGTTTACCGCGATTAAGCTTGGATTTTAGCGATTGCGCAACTTACCTTAATTAATGTGATCGCTAACGCGACTCATGGATAAGGGGTTTGATCATGGTATGCCATCCGCACAGCACCCGCGCCTCCGGCTCCGGCGGCGCGTTCGATTTCTCCGCCTCGCCCGATGCGACGAGCCGGATGATGGAGAATGTCGCGGTGATGTGGGCCGCGCCCTGGCGCGCCTATTGGGCGTTCGCCTTCGAGGCGATGGATCCGCAGAACTATCGCCGCTGAAGCCCGCGCCCGGCGCCCCGGCGTCACGGCGCCGGGCGCAGCGTCGTCACCCCGCGCGCGCCTGCGCGCGCGTCCTCGGGGTTGAGCGACATCGGCGCATAGTCGCCGCGCCGCCAGATCGCGCCCAGGTCGTCGTAGTGGCGTGACAGCGGGTGGCCGCTTTGGCCGGTGGCGATCACGAACACCGACCGGTCGAGATCGGCGAAGTCATACACGGCGCGAAAGCCCGCCGCGTGGACGTTGGCGTAAGGATTGGCGCCGCGCCCGGTGGATCGCCCCATCAGGATGGTGTGGTCGCCGCCCGATGTTTCGTGCTCGATGTTCACCAAAAGCCCCAGCCCGGCGATGAAGCCCAGCGGCATGTGCGCATGGGTGGCGCGATGCGCCGCGCCCCAGCGCCAGCCGTCCGGGCCGTCGCCATAGCGCGCCTTCAGCTCCGACAGCGCGTCGTCGAGCGCGCGGCGCGAGATCTCGGCGCAGGTCTCGCGCTGCGGTGTCTTGATCACGTCGCACCAGCGCCCGGCGCCGTCGATGTCGCGAAACACCCGCTCGACGAACAGCGGCCGGGCGCCCGCGACCTCGGCGAACAGCGGCCCCAGTTCATCCTCCGCCAGCCGCCGGGTGAGCGCGCGCATCCAGGCGGTGAAGATCAGCGGCTCGGGGTCGTGCTGCGACATCGCGCCGTTCCAGTCCGCCAGACGCGCCAGCGCTGTGTCGCGCAACAGCGCGTCGGGGCCGTCGCCGGCCGGATCGCCCCACCACAGATCGCGCGCGATCAGCGGCAGCACGCCGCGCGCCATGTCCGACACCGGGTCGTTCTGCAACTCCATGAAGCTGTCGCGGGTGTGGAACGCCCGGTCGTTCAGCCGCGCCTCGATGCGGCGGATGCGATAGGGCTCCGCCCAGTCGAACGACAGATGCGCGGGAAACGGCGCGTTGGTGGTGCGGTTGTTGGCGTTGGCCACGGCGCCGGAGCGCGGCCGCATCGCGCGCGGCAGGTCTTCGAGCGGGATCGGCCCCTGCCAGTCGTTCTGCGCCAGCCAGCCCAGCGACGGAGTGCGGCCCTGCGAGCGGCTGTCGGCGCGGCGCAGCGGCGCCACCCCCGCCACCACCATGCCGACGCCGCTGGCGTCGGCCATCACCACGTTCTGCGCAGGCGCGACGATCAGCGCGGCTGCGGCGGCGCCGTCCTCGATGGTCTGCGCGCGCATCAGCGCGAAGGCGGCCTCCAGCGAGCGGTCCTCGGCGGTCAGCGCGGTCCAGGCCAGCGCGGCAAGGTGGCCCTCGGGCGTGATCGAGGCGAAGCTCAGCTCGCCATCGGCGGGCGGCACCGGGCCGTGGCGCGTCCAGCGCAGGGTGATCTGCTCCGGCGCTGCGCCCTTGACGCGGATCGTCTCGACGCGCGTGCGCAGCGCCGCCCAGCCCTCGGGCGTGAGGTATTGCGCGGGGTTCTCGGGGTTCAGCTTCTCAAGAAAGATGTCCTGATCGTCGATCTGCGCGGCGGTCAGCCCCCAGCCGAACGCCTGATTGCGCCCGATCAGCACCGCCGGAATGCCGGGGATCGTGCCGCCGATCACGTCGAAGCCGGGGCTGGAGAGCCGCGCCAGATGCCACACGCCGGGCGCCGACAGCCACAGATGCGGGTCGGTCGCCAGCAGCGGCGCGCCTGCGGCGGCGCGCGGGGCGTCCACCGCCCAGGCGTTCGAGGCGCCGCCGAATCCCGGCTCGGCGAACGGCGACAGCGGCGAAGGGGCGGGCGCCGCCGCGTGGGCGGGGAAGCGCAGGCCGGGATAAAGCGATGCGAAGGCCGGCAGCGCCATCACGCCCGCGTCGGGGTAGTCGGGGTCGAGATCGGCGACCTGTTCGGGCGTCAGCCGCGCCAGGAGCCGCGCGCGCCGCGCCTCCAGCGCCGCCGCGTTGGTCAGCCGCAGCGCCATCAGCTTTGACACCGCGATGCTGTCGGCGGCGGTCCAGGGCGCCAGCCCCTCCTCGCCGAACAGGAAGAACTCCGGCGCGCCGCGCCCCAGCGCGCCTTCGTTGATCGCCCGGATCCGCGCGTTCACCCCCGCCGCATAGGCTGCGAGCAACCCTTGCGTCTCGGCCGACTGGCGCCCGACGGCTTCGCGCGCATAGGCGCCGAGGTCGAGCGCGCGCATGGTGCGATCGACCGGCAGGGCGTCGGGGCCGAACAGCTCCGCCAGCCGCCCCTGCGCGGTGCGGCGGTGGATCTCCATCTGCCACAGCCGGTCCTGCGCATGGGCCCAGCCGAGGCCGTAGAACGCATCCTTGTCGCTGGCCGCAAAGACATGTGGCACGGCGTAGGCGTCGCGCACGATCTCGGCGGGCGCCCCCAGCCCCGTCACCCGCCATGCGGCGCGATAATCCGGCAGCGAGCGCGCGGCCAGATAATAGGCCAAGCCCGCCGCCAGCACGGCGGCGACGACGGCCACGCCGACCAGCCCGGCGATCAGTCTGAACAGCAGGCGCATCGACGGTCACGCACTCCGAAACAGGGGCCGGGCGCTGTTGACGGCGCGGGCGCCCGGCGGCACGGTCCGCGCGCGGCCAAGCTGGCCGGTGCGATGCAGCATAGAGCGCAAACAGAGGGCGGGGAACATGGCGAAGGCGGCTTTTATCGGTCTGGGCGTGATGGGCTATCCGATGGCGGGGCATCTGGCGGCCAAGGGCCATGCGGTGACGGTGTTCAACCGCAACGCCGCGAAGGCCGCAGCCTGGGTGGCGCAGCACGGCGGCGCGCGCGCGCAAACGCCGCGGGAAGCGGCGGAGGGCTGCGAGGTGGTGATGGCCTGCGTCGGCGCCGACGACGACCTGCGCGCCGTCACGCTGGGGCCGGACGGCGCTTTTGCGGGGATGCGCAAGGGCGCGGTGTTCGTCGATCACACCACCGCGTCGGCCACGGTGGCGCGCGAACTGGCGGCGGCGGCGGCGGCGCAGGGGCTGGGCTTTGTCGATGCGCCGGTCTCGGGCGGGCAGGCGGGCGCCGAGAACGGCGTGCTGAGCGTGATGTGCGGCGGCGCCGAGGCCGACTACGCCAAGGCCGCGCCGGTGATCGCGGCCTATGCGCGCGCGCAGAGCCTGATGGGGCCTGCGGGTTCCGGGCAGCTCGCCAAGATGGTCAACCAGATCTGCATCGCCGGGCTGGTGCAGGGCCTGGCCGAGGGGCTGGCCTTCGCCGAGCGCGCCGGGCTGGACGCGGCGGCGGTGATCGCGGTGATCTCGAAGGGCGCCGCCGGCTCGTGGCAGATGGACAACCGCCACAAGGCGATGCTGGACGACAACTTCGACTTCGGCTTTGCGGTGGACTGGATGCGCAAGGATCTCGGCATCTGTCTGGCGCAGGCGCGCGAGACCGGCGCCAGCCTGCCGGTCACGGCGCTGGTCGATCAGTTCTACGCCGACGTCCAGCGCCAGGGCGGCGGGCGCTGGGACACCTCAAGCCTGATCCGCCGCCTGCGCGAATAACCCGCGCCCTCACCCCGACCCTCTCCCGCGCGCGGGAGAGGGGGCGCAAGCTGCGCCGACGGGCGCCCGGCGGATCATCGCGGCGCCGTCGGCGCCCCTTCTCCCCCTTGGGGCCAGCCCCTTACCATAAATGGTGAAGTCAGTGTTGAGCGCCGGCGACCGAGGCGGGGTGCGGTCCAGGGCGCCGATCAAAGGCCCCACAAAATCGCGTAAAGGCCGTCCATCACCTTTTGACCTTCATCCGGAGACAGTTGATGGACGGGCTTCAGGCGCCGCAAACGATGCGCATCCACCGTGAGTGGCATATGCGCCCGAATGCGGTAGGGATCGCCTTTGATCTCGACGTCAATGGTGATCCTGCTCAGGGCAGGAAGCGCACGGATCGGTAAAATTGGCAGCAGAACGACCGTGTTGAGTTCCAGCAAGTATTCGGCCTGAACAACCAGATACAGATCGGCGCCAATTTTGAATATATCAAATTTCCGCATCGGGCCAAGGATGGTTCAGCGCCAAATATGATCCAGGAACACCTCTGTTTTCAATATACGCTGCTTCGGCGGCGATGGCCGATTCGTTTTCGCGGAGCCATGCAGCGGCGCGTTCTTGCGGGCTTCCATCCGCCATATCGGCGGCGACAAGCCTTTTTATGTATTCAGTGGCGCTTGTCCCCCTGATCGCAGCCCACGCCATCAATTCGTCTTTCTCCTGCGGGTCCATTCTTATGGTAAGGTTGGCCATGGGTTCCTCCATTCACATTCTGCACTAACGATTATTGCTATTTGTCAGTGCACCGCAAGCCTCGAATATCAGGCCATCGAAGATATTTTCGGGATGCAGCAAACTGATGCCTCCTGCTGAGGACGGGTATCTCCTTTGTTTCAAAGAAAAATTGGCTGCAATGCAGCCAGTGGACGTAAATTTCAACATTTATGGCAAGGGGCTTGCCCTTGGGGGAGAGGGTTGGGGTGAGGGGGGCTGCTCAGCGCGCGATGGGGGTGTATTTGCCGCCCTGAACGCTGATCCCTGCGAGGATGCCGTCCTGCCCGAACACCACGCCGATCACCGGCGCGCGGTTGGAGGTGCTGTCGAGGCCGATCTGAAGCCCGTCGCCGGGGAAGGTCACCTCGGCGTCGGCGCCGATCTCCCAGCCCTTGGCGGCGCGAAACTGCGCCAGCGCGGCGTCGGTCATGAAGAACAGCGCCTGCTTGAACGACTGCAGGCCGATCTGAAAGCCCAGCGAGCCGGAGGCGAAGGCGTAATAGCCCACCGTCTCACCCGCCACCCGCAGCGCGCCCTCGCCATAGGCGGCGCCGATGATCAGCCCGCCCTTGAAGATGTCGGGCATGATCAGCACGCCCTTGGCCTGATCATGGAGCTCGCGGGCGCCGGCCACGGTGCGAAACATCTGCTCCAGCGCCAGCGCGGTCTTGTTCTCGATGATCGCCGCGCTGTCGGCGCGCGCGGGCGCGGCGGCGATGGCGGCGGCGGTCAGCGCGCCAGCGCCAAGCGCCAGCGCGCTGCGGCGGGTGATCGGGGTCATCGGCGGCGTTCTCCTGCCTTGCGTCCTGCGCGTTCGTGCGCAGTATAGAGGCGCGCGCACGGCGCGGCCATGGCGGAGAACAGCGGATGCGCACCAGCGAGGCGGAGCAGTCGGTGAACGTGCTGGGGGCGCCGCTGGAGCCATGCTCGACGGCGCCGCTGACCGGGTTCTTCCGCAACGGCTGTTGCGACACCGGCGAAGGCGATCACGGCAGCCATACGGTCTGCGCGGTGATGACGGCGGAGTTCCTTGCGTTCTCGAAGGCGCGCGGCAACGACCTGTCCACGCCGCGCCCGGAGTTCGGCTTCGCCGGGCTGAACCCCGGCGACCGCTGGTGCCTGTGCGCCGCGCGCTGGATGGAGGCGCACGCGGCGGGCAAGGCGCCGAAGGTGCGGCTGGTCTCGACCCACAAGCGCGCGCTCGACATCTGCCCGATGGAGGCCCTGCGCGCGCACGCGCTGGACCTCAGCTGAGGATTCCGCGCCTCAGCGCTCGGACATCACCTTGATCTCTTCGGCGATCTCGCGCGCAGCCTCGGGCTGATCCTCGGTGTCAAGATCGTGCGGCAGCACGAGGTTGAGCACGACGGCGATGAAGGCCGACGGCAGCAGGCCGGAGGTCAGCAGGATCTGCCAGGTGCGCGACAGGTGCTGGAGCGCGCCGGGCTCGAGCTGAAGCCCAAGGCCCACCGACAGCGCCACGGC
>CAZRFB010000469.1:0-7235 GCA_964599185.1 uncultured Rhodobacterales bacterium
GCGGCATAGACGCTGTCGGGGATCTCGAACGGCGCGTGGGTCCAGCCCAGCGTGGCGCGGGCGGCCTCGATCTCGGCGGCGCCGAGCGGGGCGCCGTGCACGTCGTGGCTGCCCTGCTTGTTCGGCGCGCCAAAGCCGATGATGGTGCGGCAGGCGATCAGGCTGGGGCGCGGGTCGGCCTTCGCCGCCGTGATCGCATCGGCGATCTCGGCGGGGTTGTGGCCGTCCACCCGGCGGACGTGCCAGCCCGAGGCGGCGAAGCGCGCCAGCTGATCGGTCGAGGTGGACAGGCCGGTGTCGCCGTCGATGGTGATCCGGTTGTCGTCCCACAGCACCACCAGACGCCCGAGGCCCAGATGCCCGGCGAAGTCGATCGCCTCATGGCTGATCCCCTCCATCAGACAGCCGTCGCCGGCCAGAACATAGGTGTAGTGGTCGATCAGGCCGGGGTGGCGCGCCGCCGACATCCGCTCCGCCAGCGCCATGCCGACCGCGGTGGCGATGCCCTGGCCCAGCGGCCCGGTGGTGGTCTCGATGCCTGCGGCGTGGCCGTATTCCGGGTGGCCCGCCGTGCGGCTGCCGATCTGGCGGAAGGCGCGCAGCTGGTCCATGTCCATGTCGGCGTAGCCGAGCAGGTGGTGGATCGCGTAAAGCAGCATCGAGCCGTGCCCCGCCGACAGCACGAAGCGGTCGCGGTCAGGCCATTTCGGCGCCTGCGGGTCGAGCGTGATGAAGCGGTTGAACAGCACCGTGGCGACATCGGCCATGCCCATCGGCATGCCCGGATGGCCGGAGTTGGCCTTTTGCACCGCGTCCATGGCCAGCGCCCGGATGGCGTTGGCCATGGTGCGCTCGTCGGCGGGGGTGATCTGGGTGTTCATGGCGTTTCCTTTCAGGCGCGCTTGCTGTCGCGCACAAGGCGCTCGATCAGCGGCGTGAGGATGAGCTGCATCGCCAGGTCGAGCTTGTTGCCGGGGATGACGATCGAGTTCGCCCGGCTCATCCACGAGCCGTGGATCATCGAGGTGAGATAGGGAAAATCGATGCCGCGCGGGCTTTTGAAGCGGATCACCACAAGGCTTTCGTCCGCCGTGGGGATCCAGCGCGCGATGAACGGGTTGGAGGTGTCCACCACCGGCACGCGCTGAAAGTTGATGTCGGTCTCGGCGAACTGCGGGCAGATGCAGTGCACATAGGCGTGCATCCGGCGCAGGATGGTGTCGGTCACCGCCTCGGTGGAATAGCCGCGCTGGGCGCGGTCGCGGTGGATTTTCTGGATCCACTCAAGGTTGATGACCGGCACCACGCCGATCTTGAGATCGGCCAGCGCGGCGAGGTTGACCGTGTCGTTGACCACGGCGCCGTGCAGCCCTTCGTAGAACAGCAGGTCGGAGCCGTCGGGGAACGGCGCCCAGGCGGTGAAATTGCCCGGCGCGACGCCGGTTTTCGCGGCCTCGATCTCGTCATGCACATAGGTGCGGGTGCGGCCCTTGCCGGTTTCGCCATACTCGCGGAACACCCGCTCAAGCTCACCCAGCTCATTGGCGTCGAACGAGAAATGCGAAAAGCTGGAATCGCCCGCCGCGACGCGCCGCGCCAGTTCGTCGCGCATGTCGGCGCGGTTGAAGCGGTGAAAGGCGTCGCCCTCGATCGAGACGGCGGTGATCTTTTCGCGGCGGAAGATCTGGTCGAAGGTGGCCTTGACCGTGCTGGTGCCGGCGCCCGACGATCCGGTGACGGAGATGATGGGATGTTTCTTGCTCATGGTCGTCAGCTCCGGAAAAGGCCGCGCTTGCCGAACAGCGCAGAGGTTTCAGTTTCGGGCAGGTCGAAATAGGCCGCGACGCGGGCGACCTTTTCCGTGCTGCCAAACACGAAGGGCGTGCGCTGGTGCAGCGTGGTGATCGGCTGCGGCAGGATCGCGTCGGTGCCGTCGGTGGCCTCGCCGCCCGCCTGGGTGATGAGAAAGGCGATGGGCGCGCACTCGTAGAGGATGCGCAGGCGGCCAAGCGCATAGCCCTTGCGGCTGTCGCCGGGATACAGGAACACGCCGCCGCGGGTGAGGATGCGGTGGGTCTCCGCCACCAGCGAGGCGACCCAGCGCATGTTGAACGGCCGCCCGCGCGGGCCTTCCGCGCCCTCCACCAGATCGTCGATGAACGCCCGGATCGGCGCCGGCCAGTGCTTGTAGTTCGAGGCGTTGATCGAGAATTCGCTGGTCTGCTGCGGCACGCGCACCGCCCGGCTGGTGAGGCGGAACGTCCGCGTCCTCGGGTCGAGGGTGAATTTCAGCACGCCGTCGCCAAAGCTGATCACCAGGCAGGTCTGCGGCCCGTAGATCACGTAGCCGCCGGCCACGATGTCGGCGGCGGGGCGCAGAAAGCTGGCCTCGGGCGTGTCGGCGGCGGGAAAGATCGCGAAGATCGTGCCGATCGAGACGTTGACCTCGATGTTGGACGAGCCGTCCAGCGGGTCGATGGCCAGCGCGTAGGCGCCGCCGTCGCCCAGCGTCACCGCCGTCTCCTGCTCCTCGGAGGCGTAGTGGCGGATCGCCGAGCCGCGCAGCCCGTCCATGAACGCCTCGTCGGCGATCACGTCGAGCGCCTTCTGGCCGTCGCCGCCGCTGTTGACGCCGACGGCGCCGCCGAGGTTCTGGCCGATGTCGCCGCTGGCGATCATCACCGCCAGATCGGCGGACACCGCGCAAAGCCGCTTGACGACGTCGCGCAGGGCGTCCGGGATCTCCGGTCCGTCAAGGTCGCTGTGGTCGGTCATCGCTGTGTCGCCCCTTCATCCGTGTCGCCGTTGACCCGGGGTATGCGGTGCGCTAACCAAAATTGAAATTTAAAGTTTTCTTGCTCTCAGTCAGGAAAATCTAATCATGCTGGTCGATGCCGTCACGCTGAAGCAATTGCGCGCCCTTGCGGCGGTGGCGCGGCATGGCTCGATCAGCGCCGCCGCCGAGGCGCTGCACCTCACGCCCCCGGCTGTTCACAGTCAGATCAAGGGATTGGAGGGCGCCATGGCGGCGACGCTGTTGCAGCGCACGGCGGATTCGGCGGGGTCGCGGCTGACGGCGGCGGGTGCGGCGCTGCTGGTCGCCGCCGAGCGCGTCGATGTCGTTTTGTCGCAGGCCGCCGCGCAGGTGCGCGCCATCGAGAGCGGGCAGGTCGGCCATGTGGCGCTGGGCGTGGTCTCGACGGCGAAGTATTTCGCCCCAGGCCTGGTCAAGACGCTGCGGCTGCTGCACCCCGGCGTCACGCTGGCGCTCAAGGTCGGCAACCGCGACACGATCCTGCACGATCTGGAGACCGGCGCCATCGACCTCGCCGTGACCGGGCGGCCGCCGCGCGAGCCGCCGGTGGAGGCGACGCCGGTCGGCCCGCATCCGCACGGCATCGTCGCCGCGCCCGACCATCCGCTCGCCGGGCGGCCCGCGCTGTCATGGGCCGATCTGCGCGACGAGACCTTCATCGCGCGGGAGCCTGGGTCGGGCACGCGCATCCTGATGCAGCGCTATCTCGACCGGCTGGGCGACGGCGCCGCCTATCGGCTGGTCGAGTTGGGATCGAACGAGACCATCAAGCAGGCGGTCATCGCCGGGCTGGGCATCGCCTTTTTGTCGCTGCACACCACCGTCGCCGAATTGCGCCACGGCGATCTCGCCACGCTGGCCGCGCCGCAGACGCCGGTGCTGCGGCACTGGTTCCTGGTGCGCTCGATCGGGCAGGATCTGTCGCTGGCCGCAGGCAAGATCCACGCGGCGATCCTGCGGCTGGACGGCAGCTTTCTGCCGACGGTCGGGTGATCGCGGCGCGGCGTCAGGCCCGCAGGCGCGCGCCCGCCGCGTCGAAACGGTAAAGCCGGGCGGGGTCGGCGGCCAGACCCACCGCCTCGCCCTCGCGCGGGGCGGCGCGGGCGTCGAGGCGGATGGTGGCCAGCCCGCCGCCATCCAGCGCCACATGCGCCAGCGTCTCCGCCCCCAGCGCCTCGGTGAAGCGGATGCGCCCCGCCGCAAGGCCCTCGAGCGGCGTGCAGAGCTGCAGATGCTCGGGGCGCACGCCGGTCACGCCGCCGCCTTCAGGGTCGGGCAGGAAGTTCATCGGCGGCGAGCCGATGAAGCCCGCGACAAACGTGGTCGCGGGGTCGTCGTAGATCTCCAGCGGGCGGCCGATCTGCTCGGCGCGGCCGTCGTTCATCACGATCATGCGGTCGGCCAGCGTCATCGCCTCGACCTGATCGTGGGTGACGTAGAGCGCGGTCACGCCAAGCTCTCGCTGCAACGCCTTGATCTCCATACGCATCTGAACCCGCAGCTTGGCGTCGAGATTGCTGAGCGGCTCATCGAACAGGAACGCGGCGGGGTTGCGCACGATGGCGCGGCCCATGGCGACGCGCTGCCGCTGACCGCCCGACAGTTCGCGCGGCTTGCGCCCGAGATAGGGCGTAAGCTCCAGCATCGCGGCGGCCTTCTCGACGCGGGCGCGGATTTCCTCGCGCGCCACGCGGGCGATCTTGAGGCCGTAGGCCATGTTGTCGAACACGCTCATGTGCGGGTAGAGCGCGTAGTTCTGGAACACCATGGCGATGTCGCGCTCTCGCGGCTCCAGGTCGTTGACGCGGCGCCCCTTGATCCAGACCTCGCCGCCCGAGATCGTCTCCAGCCCCGCCACCATACGCAGCAGCGTCGATTTTCCGCAGCCCGAGGGGCCGACGATCACGATCAGCTCGCCGTCCGCGACCTCGCAATCGACGCCATGGATCACCTCGGTCGGTCCATAGGACTTGCGCACGCCGCGTAACGAGATCTCGGCCATTACTTTTCGCTTTCCACAAGGCCCTTAACGAACAGGTTCTGCATGAAGATCACCACCAGCACCGGCGGCAGCATCGCCAGCATCGCGGTCGCCATGATCACCGGCCAGTTGGCGACGTCGTCGCTGGTGGGGATGATCTGCTTCAGCCCCATGACGATGGTGTTCATCTCCGGCTTTGTGGTGATGAGTAACGGCCAGAGATACTGGTTCCAGCCATAGATGAACAGGATCACGAACAGCGCCGCGATGTTGGTGCGCGACATCGGCAGCACCATGTCGATGAAAAAGCGCACCGGCCCGGCGCCGTCGATCCGCGCCGCCTCGGCCAGCTCGTCGGGGATGGTCAGGAACAACTGGCGAAACAGGAAGGTGGCGGTGGCCGACGCGATCAGCGGCAGGATCAGGCCGGAATAGCTGTTGAGCATCCCGAAGCCCGCCACCACCTCATAGGTCGGCACGATGCGCACCTCGACCGGCAGCATCAGCGTGAGAAAGATCAGCCAGAAGAACACCATGCGGCACGGAAAGCGGAAATAGACGATGGCGTAGGCCGAGATGATCGAGATCGCGATCTTGCCGATGGTGATGCCCAGCGCCATCACCATCGAATTCATCAGCATCCGCCACACCGGCGCGCCGACGCCCTGCAGCAGCGCCGCCGAATAGTTCTCGACAAAGCGGTCGCCGGGCAGGAGCGGCATCGGCGGACGCACGATTTCGGGTTGCGTGACCGTGGAGGCGACGAAAGCCACCCAGATCGGAAAACACACGATCAGCAGCCCCGCGATCAGCGCCAGATGGGTGAGCCACAGGCCCCAGCCACGCCGCTCGACCATGCCGCCCATCAGTAATGCACCCTGCGCTCGATATAGCGGAACTGCACCACGGTCAGCACGCCGACCAGCACCAGCAGGATCACCGACTGCGCCGCGCTGGAGCCGAGATCCTGCCCGACGAAGCCATCGGCGAACACCTTGTAGACCAGCGTCGTCGTCGCCTGCTGCGGACCGCCTGCGGTGATGGTGTGGATCACGCCAAAGGTGTCGAAGAACGCATAGACGATGTTGACCACCAGCAGGAAAAAGGTGGTGGGCGACAGCAGCGGGAACACGATGGTCCAGAACCGCCGCCAGAACCCGGCCCCGTCGATCGCCGCCGCCTCGATCACCGATTTGGGGATCGCCTGCAGCCCGGCGAGGAAAAACAGGAAGTTGTAGCTGACCTGCTTCCACGCGCTCGCCGCCACCACCAGCGCCATCGCCTGATCGCCGCGCAGGACGTGGTTCCAGTCGTAGCCCAGCGTCTTGAGGTAGAACGCCACCGCGCCGATCGAGGGGTTGAACATGAACAGCCACAGCACCCCCGCCACCGCAGGCGCCACCGCATAGGGCCAGATCAGCAGCGTGCGATAGGCGCCCGAGCCCTTCACGATCCGGTCGGCCATCACCGCGAGATAGAGCGCCATCGCCATCGACAGCAGCGTGACGAGGCTGCTGAAGATCGCGGTTGTGACGAAGGCGGCGCGATAATAGCGGTCGCCCAGCAGAAACGTGAAATTATCGAAGCCGACGAACACCGCGCTGAGGCCGAACGGGTCGGGGATGAACGTCGATTGCCATACCGCCTGACCGGCAGGCCAGAAGAAGAACAGCGCCGTGACCACCACCTGCGGCGCCAGCAGCAGATAAGGCAGCAGGCGGTTGTTGAACACGACGCGCTTGTGCATGGGCGGCCTTGGGAGGGCGGGGGCGAGGCCCCGGCGCGGGGGCCGGGGCTGCGAGGGGGCCGGGCGGCGGGAGAGCGCGCCGCCCGGCGCCGGTTACTGCGAGCTTCTTACTGCGCGGCGCGCTCGAAGCGGCGCAGCAGCGGGTTCCCGCGCTCCACCGCGCTGTCGAGCGCGGCTTGCGCGGTCTTGTCGCCCGCCCAGACGGCCTCAAGCTCCTCGTCGATGATCGCGCGGATCTGGTCGAAAGAGCCCAGCCGCAGGCCCTTGGAGTTCGCCGTCGGCGCCTTGCCGGTCATCTGGATGATGGCGACGTCGGTGCCGGGGTTGGTCTCGTAGAAACCTTGGCTCTTGGTCAGCTCATACGCCGCGTAGGTGATCGGCAGATAGCCGGTCTGCTGGTGCCACTGCGCCTGGATCTCGGCGCTGGACAGAAAGCTGAAGAACGCCGCGACGCCCTTGTAGTCCTCGGCCGGCTTGCCCGCCATCACCCACAGCGAGGCGCCGCCGATGATGGTGTTCTGCGGCGCGCCCTCGGCCTGCGGCCAGTAGGGCAGCGGGCGGATCTGGAACGGAAACTGCGCCTCGGCCTTCACCCCGGCATAGCCCGCCGAGCTTTCGGTGTAGAGCGCGCATTCCCCGGCGCGGAACCGCGCGCCGCCCTCGCCGCGCCGCCCGGCGTAGATGAACTTGCC
>CAZRFB010000470.1:0-1500 GCA_964599185.1 uncultured Rhodobacterales bacterium
GGCTGGGTGTCGAGGTGGGAGCCGACATAGACCGGGTCGAGGTCCGGCTCGGTCCCCTCGCGGCGCATGAACATGGTGCCCATCTGGTCCACGCCCATGCTCAGGCCCTCGGCCGCGCACCATTTCTGAAACAGCGCGCGCCCTTGCGCGTCGGCGTCGGTCAGCGTCTGGCGGTTGTTGCCGCCCGCGACGCCGGGGCCGATCTTCGCCATCGCCATCAGGCTGTCCCAGAGGCGGGCGCCGTCGATGCGCAGGTTGTCGGCGGGTGCGGTCATGGTCGTTCCCCCTCAGTCCAGCGTCTTGAGCACGTCTCCAAGACCCCCGATCAGCTCGTCGATCTCGTCCTTCGAGATGATCAGCGGCGGGCTGAGCGCGATGATGTCGCCGGTGGTGCGGATCAGGAACCCCTTCTCGAACGCCTTCAGGAACGCCGAGAACGCGCGCTGCGTCGGCTTGCCTGCGATGGGTTCCAGCTCCACCGCGCCGATCAGCCCGAGGTTGCGGATGTCGATGACGTGGGGCAGGCCGCGCAGGGCGTGCAGCGCCTCGCCCCAGTAGCGCTCAAGCTCCAGCGCCCGCGTCAGCAGGCCTTCCTCCTTGTAGGTCTCCAGCGTGGCCAGCCCGGCGGCGGAGGCGACCGGGTTGCCGGAGTAGGTGTAGCCGTGGAAGAACTCGATCAGGTGCTCCGGCCCGGTCATGAAGGCGTCGTGGATCTTCGGGCTGACGATCACCGCGCCCATCGGGATGATCCCGTTGGTCAGCCCCTTGGCGCACACGATCATGTCGGGCGTCACGCCGAACCGCTGCGCGGCGAACGGCGCGCCGACGCGGCCGAAGCCGGTGATGACCTCGTCGAAGATCAAGAGGATGCCGTGGGCGTCGCAGATCTCGCGCAGGCGTTGCAGATAGCCTTTTGGCGGCATCAGCACGCCGGTGCTGCCGGCCATCGGCTCCACGATCACGGCGGCGATGGTGGAGGGGTCGTGCAGCGTGGCGATGCGCAGCAAATCCTCGGCCAGCTCGGCGCCGTGCTCCGGCTCGCCGAAGGTGAAGGCGTTGCGCGCAAGGTCGTGGGTGTGGCGCATGTGATCGACGCCGGTCAGCAGCGTGCCGAACATTTTTCGGTTGGCCACGATCCCGCCGACCGAGATGCCGCCGAAATTCACCCCGTGATAGCCGCGCTCCCGCCCGATCAGGCGGAATCGCGCGCCCTCGCCGCGCGCGCGGTGATAGGCGATGGCGGTCTTGAGCGCGGTCTCGACCGCCTCCGACCCGGAGTTGGCGAACATCACGTGGTCCAGCCCCTCCGGCGCCAGATCGGCGAGGCGGCTGGCCAGTTCGAACGCTTTTGGGTGGCCCATCTGGAAGGCGGGGGCGTAGTCGAGCTCCTCAACCTGCTCGGCGATGGCCTTGACGATGCGCGGGCGGCGGTGGCCCGCGTTCACGCACCACAAGCCCGCGGTGCCGTCGAGGATCTTGCGCCCGTCGGCGGCGGTGTAG
>CAZRFB010000471.1:0-3378 GCA_964599185.1 uncultured Rhodobacterales bacterium
CCATGTCCGCCCCTTCACATCAAAGCCGGTCCGGTTTATCGCCCATGCGACCACGCGGCAACGCCGCGCCGCCAACGGAGAGGCACAGGCCCATGCGCCGCTGCGGAGAAGCCCCGCTAAAAGGGGTCGCCTATCGCGACCGGCCCGGCGCCTATGGCGTGCTGCTGCTGGACGGCGACGTGCTGCTGGCGGCGCAGAACGGCGCGCTGCTGCTGCCCGGCGGCGGCATCGATCCCGGCGAAAGCCCGGTCCGCGCCCTGCACCGCGAAGTGCGCGAGGAAACCGGCTGGCGCATCGGCGCGCCCGCGCGGCTTGCGGTGTTCGCGCGCTATTGCTGGCTGCCGGAATACCGCTACCACGCCCGCAAGGTGCAGCACATCTACGTCGCGCGCCCGATCCGCCCGCTCGGCCCGCCGAGCGAGCCCGATCACGTCGCGGTCTGGATGCGCGCCGCCCGCGCCGTGGACCTGCTGGCGGTGGAGGGCGAGGCGCGCGCGCTGGAGGCCGCGCTCAGGCGACCTCGTCGGTCCAGACCCTGAAGCCGGTCAGCTGGTTGGGGCCGAAGGTCATCGCGATCGCCACATCCGCCGCATCGCGCCCGCGCGCCATCAGCACCCGGCCGATGCGCGGCGTGTTGTTGCGCGGGTCGAAGGTGTGCCAGCGCCCGCCCAGCCAGACCTCGATCCAGGCGGCGAAATCGCCCGGCGGATAGGGCGGCGGCATCCCCACGTCGCCCAGATAGCCGGTGCAGTAGCGCGCCGGGATGTTGAGCGCGCGGCAGAACGCCAGCGCCAGATGCGCGAAATCGCGGCACACGCCGACCTGCTCCTCATAGCCTTCGCAGGCGGTGCGGGTGGCGCGGGCGGCGTTGTAGTCGAAGCGGATGTGGGTGTGCGCGAAGTCGCAGATCGCCTGCACCCTGCCCCAGCCCGGCGCGATGTGGCCAAACAGCGACCACGCCAGATCGAGCATCCGGTCGCTCTCGCAGAACCGGCTCGGCAGCAGGAACACCAGCGCCTCCTCCGGCAGATCCTCGACGGCGGATTGCTGGGCGTCGTAGGCTTGCGGATCGGGGGCGCCGCTGTCGCGGATCAGCGCATTGGTGGTGATCGACATTTCTCCGGCGGGCGCGAGGAACCGCGTGCACCAGTTGCCGAAGCCGTCGCGATAGCCCGAGATCGGCACGGAGGGGCTGACGATCACGTTGTCCGGCGTCTCGAGGTCGGAGACGCGGCTGTAGTGCACGTTGAGCATCACCACCACCGGCGTCGGCTGTGGGAAGCTGTAGCGCAGTTCATAGCCGATGCGCAGTTTCACGGGGGCGATGTCCTTCTGGATGGGCGCGGCGTCGCGAAGACGCCATTCGCACCCACCATGACAGACTCAACGCCCGCCGCACAGTGTTGCGCCGCAACAAATTGCGCCGCTCAGAAATCGGAGAGGATGCCGTCCTTTTCCCAGTCGCCGAACCGCGTCGGCTCCGGCCCGTCGCGCCCGCCGAGCTCCGGCGGCAGGGCGGCGGCGGCCTTGCGGCGCGCCTCGGCCTCGGCCAGCGCGCGCGCGGCGGCGGCGGCGAGACGCTTCTCTTTCAGTGCGTCGGTATCGGTCATATATCCCGCTCCAGCATGAGGCCCCAGATAGGAGCGCGCCGATGAACGCCGTCAAGACCATGATGCTGCTCGCCGCGTTGACCGCGCTGTTTATCGGCGTGGGCTATCTGATCGGCGGCCCCGGCGGCGCGATGATCGCGCTGCTGGTCGCCATCGCCACCAACGCCTTCGCCTGGTGGAACTCCGACAAGCTTGCGCTCAGGATGCACAACGCCCAGCCGGTGACGCGGATGGGCGCGCCGGAGCTGCACGCGATGGTGGCGCGGCTGGCGGCGAACGCGGGGCTGCCGATGCCTGCGGTCTATGTCATCAACACCGACCAGCCCAACGCCTTCGCCACCGGGCGCAACCCCGAGAACGCCGCCGTGGCGGTCACCACCGGGCTGATGCGCACGCTGGACAAGGGAGAGCTGGCGGGCGTGATCGCGCATGAGCTGGCGCATGTGAAGAACCGCGACACGCTGATCATGACCATCGCCGCCACCGTGGCGGGCGCGATCTCGATGCTGGCGCAGTTCGGCATGTTCTTCGGCGCCGCGCGCGGCGGCGAGAACCGCAACCCGCTGGGCATGATCGGCCTGCTGCTGGGGGTGATTCTGGCGCCGATGGCGGCGATGCTGATCCAGATGGCGATCAGCCGCACGCGCGAGTATTCCGCCGACCGCATGGGCGCGGAGATCTGTGGACAGCCGCTGTGGCTGGCCTCGGCGCTGGGCAAGATCGCGGGCGGCGGCGCGCGGGCGGAGATGGAGAGCGCCGAGCGCAACCCCGCCTCGGCGCATCTGTTCATCGTCAACCCGCTGGCCGGGCGGCGCTTTGACGGGCTGTTCACCACGCACCCGGCGGTGGAGAACCGCATCGTCGCGCTGCGCGCCATGGCGGCGGAAGGCGGCGCGCGCCCCGGTTCGTCGCGCCCCGGTGCGTCGCGCCCGGCGCCGTCGCGCGCCGCGCCGCAGTCCGGCGCCACGCGGGTTCCGCGCACCGGTCGCGGACGGTGAGCGACGCGCACGGCCTCGCCCCCCGCCGCGCCGCGCTGGGGCTGATCGCGGCGGTTCTGGACGACGGGCGCTCGCTCGACGCCGCCAAGGCCGACGCCGCGATGGCGGCGCTGAGCGGGCCGGAGCGCGCCCGCGCGGGCGATCTGGCGGCGGCGACGCTGCGCTGGCTCAAGCCGGTCGATGCGCTGCTGGCGACGCTGATGCGCCAGCCCATCGCCGCAAGGGCGCATGTGGCGCGCGACGCGCTGCGGCTGGCGGCGGCGGAGGTGGGGGCGCTGGGGGCTGCGCCGCACGCGGCGGTGGACGCGGCGGTGCGGCTGACCAAGGCCGACCGCCGCGCCGCGCCGCTGGCGGGGCTGGTCAACGCCGTCGCCCGCCGCGCCGCCGAGGCCGCGCCCGCGCATCTGGCCGACCCGGCCGCGCGCGCCGAGGCCGCGCCCGCCTGGCTGATGCGCCGCCTGCGCGCGGAATACGGCCCGGCGGCCGACGCCATCGCGGCGGCGCAATTGACCGACGCGAGCCTCGATCTGACCGTGCGCGACCCCGCCGAGGCCGCGCTCTGGGCGGAGCGGCTGGGCGCGGCGCGCACGCCGACCGGCTCGCTGCGGCTGACGCGCGGCGTGCAGCTCACCGCGCTGCCCGGCTATGCGGAGGGCGCATGGTGGGCGCAGGACGCCAGCGCCGCGATCCCCGCGCGGCTGATGGGCGCCGTCGCGGGCAAGCGCGTGCTCGACCTCTGCGCCGCGCCGGGCGGCAAGACCATGCAGCTT
>CAZRFB010000472.1:0-6950 GCA_964599185.1 uncultured Rhodobacterales bacterium
CGGCGACGCAGGGACGGAGCTCGCCAACGACGTCTCGCGCGACCTGCGCCGCGCCACGAGCTCGGCGCTCGACGACTACCTGCGCATCCGCCCGACGATCCACATCGACCAGGGAACGCGGATGACCGTGATCGTCAACCGCGACCTGGTGTTCTGATGACGCTGCACACGGCCCCGCGAGGGTTGGCGAGCTACGCCGAGAGCAATCTCGCGCCGCTGCGCCATCTGCTGACCGACGAGCAGGTGAACGAGGTCGCGATCAACCCCGATGGGCGCATCTGGGTGGAGCGCGCCGGGGCTGCGCACATGGAGGCCGTCGAGGCGTCGCTGACGCCCGGCGTCGTCCGCAACCTCGGCGCCAATCTCGCTGGCGAGACCAGCAACCGGCTCGGCGACAAGCGCCCCATCGTCTCGGGCCGGGTCACGGTGTTCGGCGAGCCGATGCGCGTGCAGGTCGTCGTGCCGCCCGCCATCGAGCGCGGCGTCGCCGTCTCGATCCGCAAGTACGTGCGGCGCGTGCTCGACATTGGTGAGCTCAGCTGGCTCGGCGACGGACCGGTCGACGTCGAAGCCGAGCGCGCCGCACGGCTGAGGGCCATCGCCGATCTCGCGGTGACCGGATCGCTCGACGCGGCGCTCAGGCGCGCCGTCGACGAGCGGCTGAACGTGGTGATCTCGGGCGGCACCTCGTCGGGCAAGACCACGATGGCGCGCGCCATGCTCGGACTGGTCGACCGCCGCGAGCGGATCGTCACCATCGAGGACGCCATCGAGCTGCAGCCGCCGCAGCCCAACGTGGTGGCGCTGGTCGCCGAGCGGCATGCCGCCTCGGAGCGCTCGCCCGCTGGTCTGCTGGTCAGCGCGCTGCGCATGCGCCCCGACCGCATAATCCTCGGCGAGGTGCGCGGCGAGGAGGCGCTGGGGTTTCTGGAGGCGATCAACACCGGCCACCCCGGCTCCATCACCACCATCCACGCCGACAGCCCGGCGCTGGCGCTGGATCGCCTCGCGCTCATGGTGATGCGGACAGGCCTGCGGATGACCCGCGACGACGTCGTGGCCTATGCCCGCCGCACCATCGACATGGTGATCCAGGTCGGCAAGCGTGACGGGCGGCGGGGGGTGATGGAGGTGACGGTGCTGGGGTCCGGATGAGCGGCGTGAGGGATAGGTGTTTCTGGCCCGGAGCGGCCATTTGTCATTCGCTTTTGTTGCAACGCAGCATCAGTAATAATCGAAGATCGCCGTGCTCCCAGCGCTAGACACCGTCAACCGACTATAATGCTGACATCGTCCGCATCGGACCGGCGCACGGACATCCCTCTCAGGCGTCGTGATTCGAGACTGCCATAATCTCCCTATAGGCCTGTCGCCCGCCGATTTTGACGCCAAGCTGCCGATACCTGACGCGTGCCTTCTTGTAGGTCCGCTCGATCAACGACGCGCGTTCATGCGCCGAGCGCAACTCCTCGTTGAGCAAAGGTCGCGTGGCAAACGCCAGACGAAGCCTGAAAATCCTTTCACGCCCGAGTTCTGCGGCTAAAACTGCCGGGGTCTTGTCCTCGCAAGTATGTAGATTTGGATTGGCCCCAGCAATGAGCAGGGAATGAAAACATTCAGGTGAATTCGCTTTTACCGCAGCGTGCAGCGCAGTACGCCCCAGCGTATCCTGAGCATCGAGATCTACGCGCTTCTCGATGAGAATCCTCAACATGTCATGATTTCCACGATCAGCCGTTAGCATAAGAGCGGTCTGCCCGAGGTAGTCTCGGGCATCAAGAACATCTGTCGGCAGCATGCGCGCAAGCAGGTGATGTGTCTTGCGCATCATCGCGGCAAGCTCCTGCGGAGATGTCGGCGATCCGAAACTACGGTCGATGGAGACAGACGGCATCGATTCCATGCGGTCTGCGAGGCTCGGCGCCATCTTCGTCGCCATCGTGAAGAAGGTGTCGCCACGAACATCGCGCAGCTTTCGTCTCAGGAGAACTTTGTGGTCGCCGATGAATTTTCGGACCTGCGCCTCGTCGGGTCCGGCTGACAGAAGATGAAAATATGCATGAAAGATTGGCGCGCTTTCCGTAAGCGGATGCTCGATATTGACCCCCGGATAGGGCCTCACGCAGCTCTCCCAGAACCAGGCCGAAAAATCGACAGCCGCGAGGCGCATCGTATGCTCCCGTGGCGCCCTCCAGAGTTCCCAGCGTTCGGCTTCCGTCCGCTCGATCGACCGTAGAATGACGCGGAACGCCGCTTCGCATTTGTTCTGATTGAAGGCATCCGCCGCCACGGAGAGTGCGAGGCGCAGGCGCGCAATCTTGAGCCTGATGGACCCGAAAGCGCCCCTGGAACAAATCTCCAGCCCCCGGTCCAGCCGCTTTCCTGCGACCCCGAATTCGCCTTTCGACAGCGCATCGAGCGCTTCGATATGGAGGATGTCGGCTTCGATTTCTGCTGCTCGGGGATCGGCCCGCAACTGCGTCAGGGCCGCCTCGACCCGTGCGGCACGGTCGGGGCGATCAGAGCGCCAGGCTGAGAGCGCCGCATCGCGGCATTGCTCGATCTGGCGTCGCTCGGCGAGGACTGCTGCATCCAGCGCCAGCTCTGCCGGTGAATTCAGGGCGGCATCCGCAAATATGTCCTGGAGAGCACCACCCGGCGTCAGGCCTTTGAACCGCAAGCTCAGCATCCTTGCGCCTTCCTCGCTTCCAGCCAGCGACCCGCCGTCGGCAGGCAGGATCTGGCGAAACGGTCCCTGGGCGAGCCAATCTGGCACGGCCTTGCGAAACGCTCGATCAGCCAGTGCTGGGTCTTGGGTCCCTGAGGCGACGGTCAGCTGATGTGACAGTCGAAAGAGTTCGACGAGTTGAAGCGCCTTGTTGCGCATCGGATCGGGATCGGTCGGGTCGATGCCGGGGCTCAGGGCTCCAACCAGATCCTTCCACCCGGCCTCGAGCGCGCGCGCCCAAAGCAGGAGGATACGCACCGTCCGGGTCAGAGGTGGGGAGCCAATCTCGGCCCGGTAGTCGAACTTCATGTCATCGGAAAACCACTCTTCGATCTTGCTCGGCGTTGGCGTGGCGCGACCGGAGAGCCAGGTTTGGAAGGTTCGATGCCGATCATCCTCTTCATGCTCCCAGATCCTTTCGACGGATCCTTCAAGCAAACCACGCCACCATTTAGCGATGACTTCGACGGGCAGGATAACCCGCCCCGCGTCTTGCGGCTGCACGCGCGGGAGGAACCATAGATGCCCGCCCGGAAGCATCGGCATGATCGGGTCGTCGAGGCGCCAGAAGCCCCATGTCCACCCCAATCCCGAAGCGAGATCGTGGCCAAGCAATGTCCAGAGGATCTGACGATCATCGGCTCCGAAAGTGGCCGTATGAAGCGCGAGAGTATCGAGGCGAGCACCAAGATCAGCGATGTGAAGCTCGAGATCACGCCGCACAGTTGAATCCGGTGGCAGCGAAAGCGCGTGATAAACGATTTCGAAAAGAGCCTTCCCCCGCTCCTCAAACTTATTGAAGCGCATGTCGCTGCCCGAGAACCTCCTACGCTCGGACGCTTGCAAGCCGGGTGAGGCAAAAAGCGATGCGATCTTTAGAAGCGTTGTTGGAAAATCCGGAAACGTCGTCATGGCAGCCCTTTTTGAAGACAGGACAAAATGGCGCATGGGCAGGGCTAATGAGCCCCTGCCTACGCTATGATTATTATTTACTTTTCGGCGGGTTGTTACCGCGGCCGGGTCCCGATTTATTTCCGGTCGTGGAGGGGCCGTTGGGCGGGCGTTGGGTGGACATCTCGTACTCCCTTGCTGTGTTCAGTTGCTCGCCAGCTGCTGAGGTCAATGAGCGGCTGGTGGAGAACGTTTGTGCAAGTCAACCGGCCTCAACAACGAGGTCGATGATACAGTGGCGAAATTCTCGCGGTGGCGTCATGTTCCGCATGTCGCACCGACGGAATGCTGCGCGGGCTTTGGGCCGTTTCCCGCCCTTACCAGCCACGTTCACGGCGCCCCTCGAGAGACTACCGGGCAAGTCGCGTTGATCAGACCTCGACGGCGGCCAGCGCCTCTGCGACCACCCGAAGCGGCATCGCCTCCACGTCGTGTGGCTTGTCCTCGTGCCGCATGAGATAGAGCTCCGGCTCGGCGAGCTTGGTGCGGTCGGTTTCGGACTCGAGGTCGAGGTAAATGGACGGATGCGCCTCGGCGATCGCCAGCGCGAGGGTGGTCTTGCCGACCTGACGCGGCCCGATCAGTGCGATGGCGGGGCTTTCGTCGAGGAGGCTCGACAGGCGGCGGGCGATACGGCGATTTATCATCATCGCATATTCGGATCAACGTTCCCGTTTTGCAGGGCTTGATACTGTGTTTCTCCTATCGGCTCACTGTCACGCAAGGTATTCGCCGCCGCCTGCGCCTGCGGGAAAAAGTCCGATCATGGAGAATAAGAGCCTCGCGTCGACCAGACGCTCGCCTTTGGCGTACGGGTTGCTCTGTCGCGCCATTGCGCTGGCGCCAAGAATCTATATGATGGGATTCAAGAGGTCTGATGGTCGAAATGTAGGGATAGAGCCATGGTTGCTCGTGGCAAGCCGTGCAGGTAAGCGGAGCTATTCCCCTTGAACTGACGGCGTCGAGCGTCGAAATCCGCAGCCGCGTTCTCATCGCTGTCGTGCTTCGCATCACCGGCATGGCGGATGACGCGCTGGACGGGGCGCTCGAAAGCCTCATGCGGCAAGCGCCACGCTTCTTTGAGAACGCTCCGATCGTTCTGGACCTTGAGCATGCGGTCGGCCTTGAGCGGACAGCCGACTTCACGGAAATGACCAGGAGGCTGCAGGCCCGCAAGCTGACGCTGCTTGGGGTCCAGGGATGGTCGGCCGAGCAGCGCATGGCGGCCATCGACGCCGGCCTTGTCGCGCTGCAAAAAACCGGCGACCGCTCGGTTGATTTGCGCGAGCGACGGGATGGAGCGGCGCTGGCGCCCAAGAACCGGATCGAGCCGGAAAAAAAACCCGGCAGCCTGCTGATCCTCGCGCCAGTTCGTTCCGGCCAGGTGCTCTTCGCGGATGCCGGAGATCTCGTTGTCGTCGCGCCGGTCAGTTCCGGGGCCGAACTCATCGCGCATGGCAGCATTCATGTTTACGGCCGCATGAGCGGCCGCGCGCTGGCGGGCGTCAACGGCGACAGGTCGGCGCGGATCTTCTGCCAGAACTTCGACGCGGATCTGGTCGCCATCGCAGGGCTCTACCGCTCGAGCGATGATTTCGGCGCGTCAGTGCGAGGAACCCGCGCGCAGGCGTTCCTCGAGGACGACAGCCTCAAGATTGAACCTCTCAGGTAATCGAGCAGAGGAGGGAAATAAAGCATGTCAAAAATCATCGTCGTGACATCAGGCAAAGGCGGCGTGGGCAAGACTACGTCGACCGCCGCCTTGGGCGTTGGCCTCGCGTCGCGGGGCTATCGCACTGTGGCGATCGACTTCGACGTCGGTCTGCGCAATCTCGACCTGATCATGGGGTGCGAGCGCAGAGTCGTGTTCGACCTCATCAACGTCATCCAGGGCGAGGCGAAGCTTAACCAGGCGCTGATAACAGACCGGCGGCTCGACAAGCTGTCGATCCTGCCCGCGTCCCAGACGCGCGACAAGGACGCGCTGCAGCGCGACGGCGTCGAGCGTGTGCTCGATGAGCTGCGCCAGAGTTTCGACTACATCCTCTGCGACAGCCCTGCCGGCATCGAGCGCGGCGCCCAGCTCGCCATGTACTTCGCCGACGAAGCAATTGTGGTCACAAACCCGGAAGTTTCCTCGGTGCGCGACAGCGACCGGATCCTTGGTCTTCTGAATAGCAAGACCCGTCGCGCCGAAGCTGGAGACGATCCGATAAAGGCGCATCTGCTGCTGACCCGCTATGATCAAGCGCGCGTCGATCGCGGCGAGATGATGACGATTGCGGACATCGAGGAGATCCTCTCGATCCCGGTGCTCGGCGTCATTCCCGAAAGCAAGGCGGTTCTGCGCGCGTCGAACACGGGCTCCCCCGTCACCTTCGACGCCAAGTCCGATGCAGGCAAGGCCTACATGGGCGCGGTCGCGCGCGTGCTCGGCGAGGACAGCGACGCTGGTCTCACACCTGAGCGGCCCAGCCTGTTCCAGCGTCTGATGCGGAGGGCGTCATGAAGTTTTTTCAGTTCTTCACGCGATCCCGGACCTCCGCGACGGCTGGCCAGGCGAAGGACCGGCTGCAGATCCTTCTGGCCCACGAGCGCGCTGGCGCCGCTCACTCGGCGCTGCTCGGCGATCTCCAGCGCGATATCCTCGCGGTGATAGAGCGCCGCATGGGGATTGGACGGGACAAGGTGGAGATAAAGCTCGGCCGCAGTTCCGATTTATCGACCGTTGAGATCAACATTGAGCTTGCAGACGCACCCATGGCGGCGACACTGGCTGCTTCGTGATCTTCGACAGCGCAGCGACCTGCCAGGCGTTCGCGCTCCGTGAGCATGAGATCTTCGCAAAACTGGCTTCGTCACCTTGTCTAGGACGCGGCGGCGATGCACAGCTTCATCGGGCGTGATCTGACGTGGGACAGCGGTGTCCTTCGCCCCGGCCTTGTGACCACCTTTTACATGTATCCTGAACTTACCCCGATCAGGGTCGCCAGTCGCTCCGACGGCCATGCCGGACATGAAGCACTTGCACCGCCCCGTCGATGACGGCGTAGTATATCCGCCAGCGGACCGACCGACCGTAGAGAACGCGCCGGATCGGCAGACCGAAGGCCTGCGATTCCGGTGCAAACGGATGCGCTTCAGGCATCGCCCCAAGAGAGAGGATGGTTTCGCGGACGCCCGACAGCCATTCGTCCGCCGCCCTCGGGTTGCTCTCTTGCAGCCATTTCCATGAGGTCGTGAGATCATCCGCCGCGTTGGGCGTGATGAT
>CAZRFB010000473.1:0-2043 GCA_964599185.1 uncultured Rhodobacterales bacterium
GAGGCGTATTTCCGCTTGGCGCCGCCGAGCACCTTGATGCACTGGACGCGCTTGGCGCCGGAGTTGTCGGCGACGTCCAGATTGGATTGCATCTGGATCATGGGTTGCTCCTGACCTTCGGGGACGCGCCCCGGGGTTTCACGAGCCGGTCAGCAATGATCGATCACGCCTCGGCGTTGTCGGTCACCACCTCCCAGCACTTGTTCTTCGACATCGGACGACACTCACGGATGCGGACGGTCTCGCCCGCCTTCACCGCGTTGGTCTCGTCATGCGCGCGGTACTTCTTCGAGGACCGCACGGTCTTTTTCATCAGCGGGTGGGTGAAGCGGCGCTCGACCAGGACCGTCACGGTCTTGTCGTTCTTGTCGCTCACCACGGTCCCGGACAGAATGCGCTTGGGCATGGGGGTCGGACCTCAGTTCGTCGCGGCCGCAGCGGCGGCCTTCTGGTTCAGCACGGTCTTGACCCGGGCGGCGTCGCGCCGCACGGCCTGAAACCGCGCGGTGTTCTCCAGCTGGCCGGTCGCCTGCTGGAAGCGCAGGTTGAACGACTCCTTCTTCAGGCGCGCGAGATCCTCGCGCAGCTGGTCCGGCGTCTTTTCCCTCAGATCGGTCGCCTTCATCGCGACGTCTCCCTTACGTCCAAAAATACGAAGCGCAAAGACGGGCGCATGGCGATCGCCATGCTCACCAGTCCGCGCGCTGGATAAACCGGGTCCGGATCGGCAGCTTCATCGCCGCCAGCCGGAGCGCTTCCTGTGCCACAAGAAGCGGGACCCCGTCAATCTCGAACATGATCCGCCCGGGCTTGACCTTGGCGGCCCAGAGCTCGACCGAACCCTTGCCCTTGCCCATGCGGACCTCGGTGGGCTTTTTCGTCACCGGCACGTCGGGGAAGATGCGGATCCACACCCGCCCCTGGCGCTTCATGTGGCGCGTCATGGCGCGGCGCGCGGCTTCGATCTGGCGCGCGGTCACGCGCTCCGGCTCGACCGCCTTCAGCCCGTATTCGCCAAAGTTCAGGTCGAAGCCGCCCTTGGCCTCGCCGTGAATCCGGCCCTTGAACTGCTTGCGGAATTTGGTGCGCTTCGGCGATAGCATCGCTTCTCTCCTTCAGGCCGCGTCAGCGCTGGGGGCGCGGACCGCGATCGCGGTCACGGTCGCCGCCCGGCCGGCCGCCGCCGCCCTGCTGCATTTCTTCCTGACGCCGCTCATGCGCCTGCGGATCGTGCTCCATGATCTCGCCCTTGAAGATCCAGACCTTGATGCCGCAGATCCCGTAGGCGGTCTTGGCCTCGGCGTGGGCGTAGTCGATGTCGGCGCGCAGCGTGTGCAGCGGCACCCGGCCCTCGCGATACCACTCGGTGCGCGCGATCTCGGCGCCGCCCAGACGCCCGGCGGCGTTGATTCGGATGCCTTGCGCGCCCATGCGCATCGTCGTCTGCACCGCGCGCTTCAGCGCCCGGCGAAAGCCGACGCGGCGCTCAAGCTGCTGCGCGATGTTCTCGGCGACCAGCGCCGCGTCGAGTTCCGGCTTGCGGATCTCGACGATGTTGAGATGCAGCTCGCTTTTGGTGAACTGCGCGATGCGGGCGCGCAGCTTTTCGATATCTGCGCCCTTCTTGCCGATGATCACGCCGGGGCGCGCGCTGTGGATCGTCACCCGGCACTTCTTGTGCGGACGCTCGATCACCACGCGGCTGATGCCGGCCTGCGCGCACTCCTTCTTGACGAAGGCGCGGATGCGCAAATCTTCGTGCAGCAGGTTGCCGTATTCCTTGCTCTCGGCGAACCAGCGGCTGTCCCAGGTGCGATTGATGCCCAGGCGCAGCCCGATCGGATTAACCTTGTGACCCATCAGGCCTGCTCCTCAACCTGGCGAACCTTGATCGTGATCTGACTGAACGGCTTCATGATCTTGCCGTAGCGGCCGCGCGCGCGGGGACGGCCGCGCTTGAGCACGAGGTTCTTGCCCACATACGCCTCGGCGACCACCAGCGCGTCGATGTCGAGGTTGTGGTTGTTCTCGGCGTTGGCGATG
>CAZRFB010000474.1:0-4685 GCA_964599185.1 uncultured Rhodobacterales bacterium
GCGCGCCCGGTCACGGTTACGGTCTGCGTCGCGTCCTCCGCGCGCAGCGCGATCTTCAGCGTCGCGTCGCCGGTCAGCGGCGCGTCCAGCAGCCGCGACAGCGGCCCCAGATCGGCCAGCCGCGCGTCGAGCGCGCCCTCCACCAGCCCGGCGCCCAGATCGTAGGCGACCGCGCCGCTGGCTTCGGCGCCCAGCGCGGCGGCGATCAGGTTGTCGAGGCTCAGGCGGTCGTTCTCCAGCAGAAAGCTGGTCGCGAGTTCCGCCGGGCCGAAGCGCGAGCCTTCCGAGAACAGCGACACCCGCCCGGCAGGCGCCGCGCCCAGCGTCACGTCATGCGACAAATCCAGCCGCCCATAGGTCTCACCGAGATAGGCGATGTCGCGCAGCAGGGCGGTTCCGGCGATGTGCGGGGCGCTGAGCGCGCCGTCGAGCCGCCCGGCGATCTCGAAGGCGCCTGCGGCGTCCTGATCGTAGGCCAGCGCGAGCGGGCGCAGATCCTGCGTCGTCAGCCGATAGTCCAGCGCCGCCGCATCCGCCTTGATGTCGGCGCGCCCGGCGGCCTCAAGCGTCAGCAGCGGCGAGGCGAGGCGCACGGTCTCCAGCGTCACCGCCGCGCCGTCGTAGAGGCCGCGCGCGTTCAGCGCCGTGCGGCCCATGGTGTCGGCGGCGACGCGGTCGATGCGCAGGCCGTCCAGCGCGCCGTTCACGTCAAAGCCGATCTCGGCGCCGCGCACGGTGACGGTGGTGGCCAGCCGTGCGTCGCCCACATCCACAGGCGCCGTCTCAAGCCCTTGCAGCGTCAGCGCGCCGGTTGCGGTCAGATCGCCCACCGCGCCCTTCACGGAACCGTCGAAACCCGCGCCGCGAAAGTCCACGCCTTCGGCCAGCGCCGACAGCCCGGCCCCCGCCGCCAGCGCCACCTCAAGGTCGAGCGCGCCGCTGACCCGGTTGAAGAAGCCGCTCGCGTCGAGGGTGAGTTCGGGCGAGCGGATCGCGCCCTCGTCGATGCGGATCAGCCCGGCGTCGTCCTCGCTGACGCGCGCCGCCAGCCGCGCCTCAGCGCCCAGCACGGTCGCGATCTCGGGCGCCATCGCCGGGCCGGGGCGCACCGACACCCGCGCATCCACGCTCAGCGGCGGGCCGACCACCACGGTCGCGGCGCCGTCGGCGGTGAACACCTGCTCCGCTTCGGCGTCGAAGGTCATGCGCCAGTCGTCGAGCGGCCCGTCGGCGTCGATGCGCAGGCGCGCGGCGCTGTCGGCGGGAAAGCCCGCCAGTTCCGCCGCCACGCCGCCCGGCCCCTCGTCCGCCGTCAGCTTGAGCCGCAGCGCAGGCGTCGCGAAGGTGCGCAGATAGTCGAGCGCGATGGCGCCTTGCACGGCGTCGGTGCGGCGCAGCGTCAGGCGCGCCGATTGCTCGTCGCCCTCGTCGCGCAGCGCGCCTTCGGCGTCGAAGGCCAGCGACTGCTCGGTGAACACCCCGGCCGCGATCGACACGCCGTCCAGCCGCAGCGCCTCGACGCGCGTGGTCAGCGGCGCGCGGGGCCAGGCGAACACGCTGCGCGGCGGCGCCTCCTGCTCGGGCGGGGCCAGCTCCACGCCCGCGGGCTGCGGCGCGCGCAGCACCCGCACGCCGCGCGCGGCCATGCGGCTGATCTCGATCTCGCCGCGCAGGATGCGGCGCGCGTTCCACGACAGCCCGACGCCGTCGATCTCCAGCCAGACCCCGTCGCCGTCGGCGACCTTGACGCCGACCAGCTCCGTCACGCCGTCCTCGTCGCGCGCCACGCCGTCGGCGGTGATCTCCAGTTCGCCCGGCGTGCTGATCCGCGAAAGGGCGAACTGCACCATCGAATTCTGCAGGCCCAGCAGCGAGAACTGCGCCTGCGCCTGCGGCGGCGCGATCAGCAGGCACAGCGCAAGCGCGAGGGGGATCAGGCGGCGCATCAGAACGCCTGCCCGATGGACAGGTAGATCTGGAAGTTGTCGTCTTCCTCGCGCTTGTTCACCGGCACGCCCACGTCCACCCGGATCGGTCCCACGGGAGAGAAATACCGCAAACCCACGCCTGCGGCGATCTGAAAACCCTCGTCGAACACCGGCGCAGGCTCCTCGCTGACCGATCCGCCCTCGACGAACAGCGCGAAGCCGATGTCGCCGAACGCCTGCGCGCGCAACTCCGCGCCAAGCTCGACCACCGACAACCCGCCCAGCGGGTCGCCGTTCTCGTCGATCGGGCCGATGAACCGCTCGGCATAGCCGCGCACCGAACCGCCGCCGCCGGAAAAAAGCCTGCGGCTGGCCGGCACGTCGGCGTCGTCCGCCGCGATGATCGAGCCCAGCCGCCCGCGCGCGGCCAGGATATAGCGGCGTTCGGCGTCGATGGGGTAATAGGTGGAGGCGGTGGCGTCGAGGCGCGTGAACAGCGGCGCGCCGCCGCCCTCGGCATAGCCGGTGAACGGGATGACGTTGGCGTTCAGCCGGAAACCCCGCGTGGGGTTCAGCGGGTCGTCGGTGTCGTCGAACAGCGCCGACACCGGCAGGCCCGCCAGCACGAACTGGCGCGATCCGTCGGTGTCGGTGATGTCGGTGTATTCCAGCAGTCCCCCGGCGCTGACGGTCCAGAACCGCCCGATCCTGCGCTCAAGGCCCGCCGCCAGAACGGCGCCGGTCTCGTCGAAGGCGTCGTTTTCGAGGTTGCGCAGCTCAAGCCCGGCGATGAATTCCTGCCCCGGCCGCAGGTATTGCGGCTCGCGATAGCGCAGCTGCACACGCTGTTCCTCAAGGCCCAGCGTCGCCTCGACGCGCCCGGTCTCGTTGGCGCCGAACAGGTTGCGGTGCTCCAGCGCGCCGCGCAGCGCAAAGCCCGTGTCGGTGGACCAGCGCCCGCCCGCCGTCACCGTGCGCCGCTTGCCCTCCTCCAGCCGCGCGACGATCGGCGCGGCCTCACCCTCGGGCGGCTCTTCGGGCGGGGTCGCCGATCCGGCGTCGAACAGGCCGGTCTCGATCAGCGCCCGCTGGAACGCGGCCACCTTGCGCGCGTCATAGGGCGCGCCTTCCTCCCAGGTCTGGTAGGTGCGCAGATACTCCGGCTTGACCCGGCGCAGGCCTTCGAACGCGACCGGGCCGAACACAAAGAACGGGCCTGCGGCGATGGCGCTGTCCACCTCGATCTGCGCCGCGTCCATGTCGGCGACGGCGTCGCGGCCGCGCGCCTCGGCATAGGGGCGCCCGCTGTTGCGCAAGGCGATTACGGCGGCGGTCTCGGCGTCGAGAATCGGGCGCGCGGCGGCGATGGCGCCCACCGGCGACCCCAGCGCGCGCGCGTCCAGCGCGGCGGGCGGCGTTCCGCCGTCGTCGATCAGGATGAAGCGGTGTTCGGCCAGCGTGAACGGGCGGCCCGGCGTCACCGTGACGGTGACCAGCGCAGGCGCGCCTTCGGTCTCGGGCGGGGTGACGGCGACCGTCGCATCGGCCTCGTAATAGCCGAACGAGCGCAGGATGCGCTTGACGGTGGTCACGTCGTCGAGCGCGCGGCGGCGCAGGAAGGCGGGGCTTTGCGCGCCGTCGGCCTGTCGGCGGAACACGCCCAGCGATTGGCGCAGCAGGGCGTCGATCTCCTCGGAAGGCGCGCCGTCGAGCGCCACCGCATAATCGAGCGCGGTTTCGGGCTTCTCGAAGGTCAGCGGCGCTCCGGCGTCGCGCGCGCCGCACGCGGCCAGCGTCAGCGCCAGCGCCGCCGCCGTCAGCGGCGCGCGCCATGGTCGGGGGCGCCGGGTGCGCTCGGGGGGCTTTCTGCGGCTGCTCACGGCGCGCAGAAAGCCCTTAACGGCCGCTCCCGTCAACCCATGGGATAGGCTGGGATCGGGCGCTCAGCGCGGGAAGTTGCCGTCGGTGTTGCGTCCGAAGGCGGCGTCCTCCAGCGCCACGATGCGGCGGCGCGACTCGTCGGCGAAGCCGCGCAGCCGCTCCATCGCGGTCTCCGACTCCACGCGCATGATCCGCATCTCGGCCAGCAATTCGGCCTTTAGCGCCGCCGCGTCGTTGAGGGTGAAGCTCTCGTGCTGCTGGCGGGTGCGCCATTCCTCCAGCGAGTTGATGCGTTGCAGGGCCACGGCGCCGATCGAGACGCCGGTGATGAACATCAGCACCATCGGCATGGCGCGGAGCATCATTTCGACGGCGCCCTGCGAAGGCGGCGGCGGCAGCGCGAGATAGGTGTTGTGATGGCCGATATCGACCGGCTCGCCGCCTGGCTGCTGGCTCGACGGCGCTGAACTTGCATGAAACATGACTCTCACCAATAAAAATGTTGAAACAGGGGGGGGAGGGGGTGCGGGCGGAAAAAAGGCGTCGCGCCCGAACCTTGCGTAATATTCCTTAAATTTGCGCTAAAGTGGCGGCGCGCGCCGGCGATTGTTCAGCGCAGGCTGGCGCAGAACCGCTGGATGCGGGCGCAGGCCTCGCGCAGCGTGGCGTCGGCGGCGGCGTAGGACACCCGGAAATGCGGGCTGAGGCCAAAGGCGGCGCCGAACACCACCGCCACGCCTTCGGCCTTCAGCAGTTCGGCGCAAAACGCTTCGTCGCTGTCGATCCGCGCGCCGGAGGGCGCCGTTTTGCCGATCGCCCCCGCGCAGGACGGATAGACGTAGAACGCCCCCTCCGGCGTGGGGCAGCTCAGGCCCT
>CAZRFB010000475.1:0-9978 GCA_964599185.1 uncultured Rhodobacterales bacterium
AGCGCGCCCGCCTTCAGCCCCTTCACATGGCCATGCCAGACCGCGCCGGTGCGCTCAGGCAGCGGCAGCCGGGCCAGCTCCTTCGCGCCGTCGGGCGAGAACAGACAAACCTCCACGCGGGTCGCCGCCTGCGAGAACACCGCGAAGTTGGCGCCGCGCGCGTCCAGCGTCGCGCCCAGCGGATCGGGGCGCCCGGCGGTGACGGTGAAGCGCCTCATCGCGCGACAAGGTGGCTGTAGAGCGCGGCGTAGCGCGCGGCCGACGCCCCCCAGCCGACCTCGGCCGCCATCGCGTTGGCGGTGATCTGCGCCCACAGCGCGCGGTCGGAAAAGGCGTCGCAGGCGCGATCCAGCGCATCGCCCAGCGCCGCCGCCTCGACCGGCGCGAACTGGAACCCGGTGGCGCAGCCCGCCAGGATCGCGGCCTCGTTGGCGTCGATCACGGTGTCGGCCAGCCCGCCGGTGCGCGCCACCAGCGGCGCCGCGCCATAGCGCAGGGCGTAGAGCTGGGTCAGGCCGCACGGCTCGAAGCGCGACGGCACAAGGATCACATCGGCGCCGCCCTGCATCAGATGCGCCAGCTCCTCGGAATAGCCGATCACCGCGCCCACCCGGCCGGGATGCGCGGTGGCGGCGGCGCGGAACGCGGCCTCCATGTCGGCGTCGCCGGTGCCGATCAGCGCCAGCGAGGCGCCGCGCGCCAAGAGGCGGGGCAGCGTCTCCAGCAACAGGTCGATGCCCTTCTGCCGCGTCAGCCGCCCCACCAGCCCGAACAGCGGCGCGTCGTCGCGCGGGACGAGGCCGAAGCGTTCAGCCAGCGCGGCGCGGTTTTTCGCACGTCCCGCGATCGTGGCGGCGGTGAACGGCGCGGCGAGGTGCGCGTCGGCGGCGGGGTTCCACACGTCGAGATCGACGCCGTTGAGCACGCCCTCAAGGTCGGCCCTGCGCGCGGCGATCACGCCCTCCAGCCCCATGCCGAAGCGGGCCTGCGTCAGTTCGCGGGCATAGGTTGGGCTGACGGTGGTGATGCGGTCCGCGTTCACCAGCCCGGCCTTCAGAAAGCCGATCTGGCCGTAATATTCATAGCCTGCGGGGGTGAAGCCGGACGGGTCCAGCCCCAGCGCGCCGATCAGCGCGGCGCCAAATACGCCCTGAAACGCGATGTTGTGGATGGTCAGCACGCTGGGGATCGCCTGCCCCGCCGCGCTCTGGCGCATGTAGAGCGGGGCCAGCGCGGTCTGCCAGTCGTGGACGTGCAGCACGTCGGGCTTCCAGCCGCCCGTCCCCTCCCGCGCCACCCGCGCCGCCGCCCGCGACAGCGCCGCGAAGCGGAACGGGTTGTCGATCCAGTCGCGGCCGTCCGGCCCCAGATACGGGCCGCCGGGGCGGTCGAACAGACCAGGGCAGTCGAGCAGGAGCAGCGACAGCCCCTCGGCCTTCACCGCCAGCAGGCGCCCGCCCTCCATCTCCGCCACCGGCTTCGCGCCTTTCAGCGCGGCGAGGCCGGGATAGGCGGGCATCAGCACCCGCGCCTCCACGCCCTGCGCCGCCAGCGCCTTGGGCAGGGCGCCCGCCACGTCGGCCAGCCCGCCGGTTTTCACGAACGGCGCACACTCGGAGACCGCGAACAGAACCTTCATGGATGGGACGCTTCCCGTCAGGCCAGTTTGTCGAGCATCGGCTGGGTGATCAGCGCGACGCCGCCTTCGCTGACGCGAAAGCGCCGCGCGTCCTCGACCGGGTCCTCGCCCACCACCAGCCCGGCGGGGATCTCCACGCCGCGGTCCAGCACCACGTTCTTCAGCCGCGCCTTGCGATTTATGGTGCAGTAGGGCAGCGCCACCACGCCGTCGAGCGCGCTGTAGGAATGGCAGCGCACCCCGGTGAACAGCAGGCTGCGCGTCACCGACGACCCCGAGATCACGCAGCCGCCCGACACCAGCGACGAGACCGCCATGCCGCGCCGCCCGTCCTCGTCATGGACGAACTTCGCGGGCGGGGCCAGTTCGGAATAGGTCCAGATCGGCCAGTCGTGGCTGTAGAGGTCCAGCGACGGCTCGAAGTCCGTCAGGTCGATGTTGGCGCGCCAGAACGCGTCCACGGTGCCCACGTCGCGCCAGTAGGGCTCCTTCTCGGAGCCGGTGATCACGCAGCTGTCGGAGAACTTGTGCGCCACCGCCTTGCCGTTCCTGACCAGCGCGGGGATGATGTCCTTGCCGAAATCATGCTCGCTGGCCGGATCGGCGGCGTCGCGCATCAGCACGTCGAACAGGAACGTGGTGTCGAACACGTAGATGCCCATTGACGCCAGCGACACCTCCGGCGCGCCGGGCATGGCGGGCGGGTCGGCGGGCTTTTCCATGAAGGCGATGATTCGCTGCGCGTCGTCGATGTGCATCACGCCGAAGGCGGAGGCCTCCGCGCGCGGCACCGCCACGCAGCCCACCGTCACGTCGGCGCCGCTGGCGACGTGCTGCGCCAGCATCAGGCCGTAATCCTGCTTGTAGATGTGGTCGCCCGCCAGGATCACGATGTATTTCGGCGCGTAGCTCTCGATAATGTCGATGTTCTGCGTCACGGCGTCGGCGGTGCCGAGATACCAGTTGCGCTCGTCCATGCGCTGGCTGGCGGGCAGGATGTCGAGCCCCTCGTTGCGCCCGGCCTGCAGGAAGGTCCAGCCGCGCTGCAGGTGGCGGATCAGCGAATGCGCCTTGTATTGCGTGGCGACGCCGATGCGCCGGATGCCGGAGTTCACCGCGTTGGACAGCGCGAAATCGATGATCCGGCTCTTGCCGCCAAAATACACCGCCGGCTTGGCGCGGAAGTCGGTCAGCTCCTTGAGGCGCGAGCCGCGCCCGCCCGCCAGCACGAAGGCCATCGCCTGCCGCGTCAGTGCGCCGGTCTCGATCCGGTCGGTCGCCATCGATCGTCTCCCCTCTGTCAGCGCGCCTGATGATCGCGTTCTTGCCGCCACGTTGTCCCGATTCACCACGGCGTTGCAACCGCAGCTTTCGCATCGCACAAGATTTCGACACTTCGCAAAGCCGCCCGTTCGGCGTTAGAGATGGTCGGGCCTGTTGCGACCCCGCCGCGACCAAGGAGCCTGAGCCATGTCCGATGACGCCGCGACGCTCGACGCCGCCGCCGCCGCCGCCATTGCGCGCGGCGCGGCGAGCGAGATGTTCAGCACGCTGGGCGCGCACCCCATCGGCAAGCGCTGGGCGCTGCGCGCATGGGTTCCGGGCGCCGAAACGGTGACGGCGGTGGCGCGCGACGGCGCGGCGGAGATTGCGCGGCTGGCGCCCGGCCCGGCGCCGGATTTCTTCGCCGCCGCCCTGCCCGCGCGCCCGGCGCCGTGGCGGTTTCGCGCCACGCGCGGCGACGCCGTGTGGATGGTGGACGACCCCTACCAATACGGCCCGGTGCTGGGCGCGCAGGATGAGCATTATATCGCCGAAGGCTCGCACCTGCGGCTGTGGAAGCGTCTGGGCGCGCATCCGATGATCCATGAGGGCGCCGACGGCGTGTCGTTCGCGGTCTGGGCGCCGGGCGCGCGGCGCGTCTCGGTGGTGGGCGACTTCAACGGCTGGGACGGGCGGCGCCACGTCATGCGCCCGCGCGGCACGACCGGCGTGTGGGAGATCTTCGTCCCCGGCCTGACCGAGGGCGCGACCTACAAATACGAGATCCGCGCGCAGGATGGCCGCGTGCTGCCGCTCAAGGCCGACCCGGTGGGTTTTGGCGCCGAGCACCCGCCCGCCACCGCCTCGGTGGTGCGCGACCTGCGCGGGCGCGCATGGGGCGACGCGGCGTGGATGGAGAGCCGCGCCGAACGCCAGCGGGTGGACGCGCCGATCTCGGTCTATGAAGTCCACCTGCCCAGCTGGCGGCGCGCGCCGGGGGGCCGGCCGCTCTGCTATCACTAACTGGCCGAGCAGCTTGTCCCCTACGTCAAGGCGATGGGCTTCACCCATATCGAGACGCTGCCGGTCAGCGAATATCCCTTCGACGGCTCGTGGGGCTATCAGCCGGTGGGCCTCTACGCCCCCACCATCCGCCACGGCACGCCGGGCGAATTCCGCGATTTCGTCGAGGCCTGCCACAAGGCCGGTCTGGGGCTGATCCTTGACTGGGTGCCCGCGCATTTCCCCGCCGACGCGCACGGGCTGGCGCAGTTCGACGGCCAGGCGCTGTATGAGCACGCCGACCCGCGCGAGGGCTATCACCCCGACTGGAACACGCTGATCTATAACTACGGCCGCCGCGAGGTCGGCAACTTCCTGATCGCCAACGCGCTCTACTGGATGCGCGAGCATCATATCGACGGCCTGCGCGTCGATGCGGTCGCCTCGATGCTGTATCGCGACTACTCGCGCAAGGCGGGCGAGTGGATCCCCAACCGCCACGGCGGGCGCGAGAACCTCGAAGCCGTCGAGTTTCTCAAGCGCATGAACGTCGCGGTCTATGGCGACGACGCCTCCGTGATGACCATCGCTGAGGAGAGCACGGCGTGGCCCGGCGTCTCCAAGCCGGTTGACGCCGGGGGCCTCGGCTTTGGCTACAAGTGGAACATGGGCTGGATGCACGACACGCTGCACTACATGGCCCGCGACCCGATCCACCGCCGCCACCACCACCATGAGATGACCTTCGGGCTGATCTACGCCTTCTCCGAGAATTTCGTGCTGCCGCTCAGCCATGACGAGGTGGTGCACGGCAAGGGCTCGATCCTGGCGCGGATGCCGGGCGACGAGTGGCAGCGTTTCGCCAACCTGCGCGCCTATTACGCCTACATGTTCGCCCACCCCGGCAAGAAGCTGCTGTTCATGGGCTGCGAATGGGGTCAGCGCGACGAGTGGAACGCGCAAAGCGCGCTCGACTGGGCGGCGCTGGACAACCCGCTGCACAAGGGCGTGCAGACGCTGGTGCGCGATCTCAACCACCTCTACCGCGCTGCGCCCGCGCTGCACCGGCGCGACTGCGACGGCGCCGGGTTCCAGTGGATCGAGAGCAACGCCGCCGACGCCTCGGTGTACGCCTGGGCGCGGTTCGGCGGGCCGGGCGACCGCCCGGTGCTGGCGGCGTTCAACTTCACCCCCGTCCCGCGCCCGGACTTCCGCCTCGGCGCCCCCGCGCCGGGCCGCTGGGTCGAGCGGCTCAACACCGACGCCGCGATCTACGGCGGCTCCGGCCTCGGCAATCTCGGCGGCGTCGAGAGCCGCCCGGTCGCGGCGCAGGGCCGCGCCGACAGCATCACGGTGACGCTGCCGCCGCTGGGCGCGGTGATCTTCGAACTGGAGGGATGAATTGGGCGCCGCTTATCCGCCCAGAATCGCGCATTTTTGCACAATAATCGCGCAAGATTGACGAATATCGTCCCCCTTCGCCGCCCCTGCGTTCACAGGCCGCGCCGCTTCGTCTGATCTGTCCGCCATGACGCGCGACAGCACACACCGCGACAGGTCCGGCGCACGGCGCGACGCCGCTTTGGCGCGCGCGTGATGTTCGACGCCGCGCCCCCCGCCCCGGCGTTGCAGCGCGCGCGCGGCGCCGTCGAGCTGTCGGTGGCGCTGCGCGAGGGCCGCTCGCGGCTGACGCATCTGTTCCAGCAGGGATCGGCGCGCGCGCTGATGCCCCGCACCCATGGCGGCGCGCCGGAGGCGGTGATCGTCAACATGGCGGGCGGCGTGACTGGCGGCGACCGCTTTCGCTTCGCCTTCACAGCCGCGGACGGCGCCGGGCTGACCGTCTCGACCCAGGCCGCCGAGCGCATCTATCGCGCCAGCGAAGGCCCGGCGAAGATCGAGACCACGCTGCGCCTTGGCGCGGGCGCGCGGCTCGACTGGCTGCCGCAGGAGACCATCCTGTTCGACGCCTGCGCGCTGCGCCGCAGCCTCAGCGTGGAGATGGACGCCGACGCGCGGCTGACCGCGCTGGAGACGGTGGTGCTGGGCCGCGCCGCGATGGGCGAGACGCTGGCGACCGGTGAGATCTCCGACCAGTGGCGCATCCGCCGCGCCGGACGGCTGGTCCACGCCGAGGCGCTGCGGCTGAGCGGCGATCTCGCGGGCGCCCTGCGCGGCCCCGCCGCATTGAACGGCGCGCGCGCGTTCGCGACGCTGATCCATGTCGCCCCTGACGCGGAGGACCGGCTTGAGGCGGCGCGCGCCCTGCTGGCCGCGACAGCCGTCCCCTGCGCCGCCACCGCCCGCGACGGCGTGCTGATCGCGCGCTTTCTCGGCCCCGACGCCGCCGCGCTGCGCGCCGCGCTGACCGCTTTTCTGATCCCGTTCCGCGGCGCCGCCCTGCCGCGCGTCTGGGCGCTCTAGAGGAAAACCCGCGATGAACCTGACCCCGAGGGAAAAGGACAAGCTGCTGATCTCGCTGGCCGCGATGGTGGCGCGCGGGCGGCTGGCGCGCGGCGTGAAGCTCAACCACCCCGAGGCGGTCGCGCTGATCGCCGATTTCGTGGTCGAGGGCGCGCGCGACGGGCGCAGCGTGGCCGATCTGATGGCGGCGGGGGCGGGCGTGGTGACGCGCGCCGACTGCATGGCGGGCGTGCCCGAGATGATCCCCGAAATCCAGGTCGAGGCCACCTTTCCCGACGGCACCAAGCTTGTCACCGTCCACGAACCGATCCGCTGAAGGAGCACCCATGATGCGCCGCCTGATCCTCGCCGCCGCCGCCGCCGCGGCCCCCACCCTCGCCTTCGCCCATGCGGGCGGGCATGAGGGGCTGGGGTTTTTCGCCGGTCTCGCCCATCCGGTGAGCGGTCTCGACCACATGGCGGCGATGGTCGCGGTCGGCCTCTGGGCCGCGACGGTCGGCGGGCGCGCGCTGTGGGCCTATCCCGCCGCCTTCGTCGCGGCGATGGTCGCGGGCGGCGCGCTGGGCGGGCTTGGCCTGTCGCTGTGGGGCGTCGAGCATGTGATCGTCGGCTCGGTGATCCTGCTGGGCGCGCTGGCGGCGCTGGCGGCGCGCGCGCCGCTGGCCGCCGCCCTGCCGCTGATCGCGCTGTTCGGGCTGGCGCATGGCGCCGCGCACGGGCTGGAGGGGCCTGCGGGCGGCGGCCTGGGCTACACCGCAGGCTTCGCGCTGGCGACCGCCGGGCTGCACGCGGCGGGGCTGGCGCTGGGCCTTGGCCTGATGCGCGGCGGGGCGTGGGCGGCGCGCGGCGCGGGCGCGCTGGCGGCGCTGACCGGCGTGTTGCTGGCGGCGAGCTGAGGGGCCGCCGCGATGATCCCCGGAGAAGTGTTCCCTGCGGCGGGCGAGATCGAACTGAACGCGGGCCGCGAAAGCCTGACCCTGACGGTCGCCAACACCGGCGACCGGCCGGTGCAGGTCGGCAGCCACTATCACTTCGCCGAGACAAACGCCGCGCTGGCCTTCGACCGCGCGGCGGCGCGGGGGATGCGGCTCGACATCGCCGCCGGAACCGCCGTGCGCTTCGAGCCGGGGCAGACGCGCGACGTGCGGCTGATCCCTTATGCGGGCGACCGCCGCGTGTTCGGCTTCAACGCTGCGGTGATGGGCGCGCTGTGATTCCGTTGCGCCAAGGCCGCGCGCTGGCGATAGTCGTTGCGCCGCGCGCGAGACGCGGCGCAACGACAAGGGGAGAGAGACCATGTGCGACCATTGCGTGACCGAGAGCGTGCGCCAGCGGATGCTGAGCCGCCGCGACATCTTCCGCGCCGCCCCGGCGCTCGCCGCCGCCCCCGCCTTCGCCGCCGCCATCGGCCTCGCCGCCCCCGCCGCGCTGGCGCAGGGCGCGACCACGGTCGAGGACATGACCCACACCTACGACGCTGATTTCCCGACCTATTTCGGCAAACCCGGCTACAAGGCGACGCCGGTCTACACCTATGCCGAGCACAAGTTCAACCTGTCGCTCATCGAGGTGAACGAGCACACCGGCACCCATGTCGATGCGCCGCTGCACTTCTCCGCCGACGGCCAGTCGGTCGATGCGATTCCGCTGCAGCACCTGATCGCGCCGCTGTGCGTGGTGGACATCCGCGCCAGGGCCGCGACCGACGCCGACGCGCAGGTGACGCCCGACGACATCAAGGCGTGGATCGCCGCCAACGGCCCGATCCCGGCGCGCGCCTGCGTGGCGATGCTGTCGGGCTGGGGCGCGCATGTCGCCACCGAAAAGTTCCGCAACGCCGACGCGGCGGGCGTGATGCACTTTCCCGGCTTTCACGCCGAGGCGGCGCAGATGCTGATCGACGAGACCGCCGCCGTGGGCATGGCGGTGGACACGCTGAGCCTCGACCATGGGCCTTCGGCGGATTTCGCCACCCATTACGCCTGGCTGCCGACCAACCGCTACGGGATCGAGTGCCTCGCCAATCTCGACCGGCTGCCCGCCAGCGGCGCGACGCTGGTGGTGGGCGCGCCCAAGCATCGCGGCGGCTCGGGCGGCCCAGCGCGCATCTTCGCGCTGGTCTGATGGCGACCGTTCCCCTGCTTGACGACGCCGCCGCCGCCCCCCAGGCGGCGGCGGTGTTCGCCGACATCCGCGCGACGCGAAACAGCGATTTCATCAACAACTTCTGGCGCGCGCTGGCCAACGACCCCGCGTTGCTGGCGGCGACGTGGGAGCGGCTGAAGGCGGTGATGGCGCCCGGCGCGCTCGACCCGCTGACCAAGGAGCTGATCTACGTCGCCGTCAGCACCGTCAACGGCTGCGGCTACTGCATCCACTCCCACACCGCCGCCGCGCGGGCGAAGGGCATGACCGACGCCCAGCATGGCGAGTTGCTGGCGGTGGTGGCGATGGCGGCGCAGACCAACGCGCTGGCTGCGGCGCTCGCCGTGCCGGTGGACTCGCGGTTCGACGCCGCCGCGCCGCTCCCGCCAACCTGACCCGCCGACCCGAAGCACCGGAGACCTGCCCATGCCCGTCCGCATCGCCCGCGCCGCCTACGCCGACATGTATGGCCCCACCACCGGCGACCGGGTGCGGCTGGCCGACACCGAGCTGATCATCGAGGTCGAGCGCGACCTGACCACCTATGGCGAGGAGGCCAAGTTCGGCGGCGGCAAGGTGATGCGCGACGGCATGGGGCAGTCCCAGGCGACGCGCGCGGCGGGCGCGGTGGACACCGTGATCACCAACGCGCTGATCGTGGACTGGACCGGCATATACAAGGCCGACATCGGCCTGAAGGACGGCCGCATCGCCGCCATCGGCAAGGCGGGCAACCCCGACACCCAGCCCGGCGTGGACATCATCATCGGGCCGGGGACGGAGGCGATCGCGGGCGAGGGGAAAATCCTCACCGCAGGCGGCTTTGACGCGCATATCCACTTCATCTGCCCGCAGCAGATCGAGGACGCGCTGCATTCCGGCGTCACCACCATGCTCGGCGGCGGCACCGGCCCGGCGCACGGCACGCTGGCCACCACCTGCACGCCGGGGCCGTGGCACATCGGGCGGATGCTGCAGGCGGCGGACGGGTTCTCGATGAACCTCGCCTTCGCCGGCAAGGGCAACGCCAGCCTGCCCGCCGCGCTGGAGGAGCAGATCCTCGCCGGCGCCTGCGCGCTCAAGATGCACGAGGACTGGGGCTCGACCCCGGCGGTGATCGACACCTGCCTCAGCGTCGCCGACGCCTTCGACGTGCAGGCGATGATCCACACCGACACGCTGAACGAATCGGGCTTTGTCGAGACCACGCTGGCGGCGCTCAAAGGGCGCACCATCCACGCCTATCATACCGAGGGCGCGGGCGGCGGCCATGCCCCCGACATCATCCGCGCCTGCGGCGCGCCCAACGTGATCCCCTCCAGCACCAACCCCACACGGCCCTTCACGGTGAACACCGTGGAGGAGCATCTCGACATGCTGATGGTCTGCCACCACCTCGACAAGAGCATCCCCGAGGACGTGGCCTTCGCCGAGAGCCGCATCCGGCGCGAGACCATGGCGGCGGAGGACATCCTGCACGACCTCGGCGCCTTCAGCATCATCGC
>CAZRFB010000476.1:0-3881 GCA_964599185.1 uncultured Rhodobacterales bacterium
CGTAGAGATACATGTTCATGCCAATTTCGCCCGCGCCCCCAAGGGGCGCGTAAACCAGCTGCGCCGTGTCGGCCATTCTCGCTATCCTTTCGCCCCGTTGTTCAGGGCGTGTATGTGAACCAGGCCGCGCATCGTCAGATCTGCGTCAACATGGCGTATGGTTTCAGTACTTTTTGCGAACAGAGTTGAAAGACCGCCGGTGGCGATCACAGTCATGGGAACGCCGCGCTCGGCGATGATGCGCGCGCAGACGCCCTCGATCAGGCTGACATAGCCCCAGTAGGCGCCGGAGCGCATGCACGACAGCGTGTCGCGGCCCACCACATGCTCGGGGCGCGCCACGTCGATATTGGGCAGGCGGGCGGCGGCGCGGTGCAGCGCCTCGATGGACAGGTTGACGCCGGGCGCGATCACGCCGCCGGCATAGGCGCCGTCCTCGTCCACCACGTCGAAGGTGGTCGCGGTGCCGAAGTCGATCACGATCAGGTTCGGCCCATAGGTCGCGAACGCCGCGACGGTGTTCACGATGCGGTCGGCGCCCACTTCCTGCGGCGCGTCCACCCGCACCTCGACCGGCAGCTTCACCCCCGGGGCGCCGACGAACAGCGGCGTGCAGCCGAAATAGGTTTCGCACAGCTTCTTGATGTTGAACACCGTCTTGGGCGCCACCGAACTGCAGATCGCATGTTTGATCGAGCGCACGCCGATATTCTGAAAGTCCATCAGCTGGCGCAGCCAGACGAAATATTCGTCCGAGGTGCGGGCGCCGTCGGTCTTGAGCCGCCATTCCGCGACAAAGGCTTCGCCGTCGTGCAGCGCGAAGACCGTGTTCGTGTTGCCGACATCGATGGCGAGCAGCATCCGGCGCCTCTCAGGAGAAATAGACATCCGCCGCCTGGATCCGGCGCATGACGCCGCCCTGCGACAGAACAAGCGCGCCGCCCGCGTCGAGATCGGCGAACACGCCCTCAACCGTCGCGTCCGGCAGCCTCGCCGTGACCTTTTGACCCAGACGCGCGGCGCGCGCAAGCCATGCGGCGCGCAGCGGCGCGAAGCCCTCCGCGTCAAGCAGGCCGCTCCAGCGCGAAAAGGCCGCCGCCAACAGCGCCAGCGCCGCCTCCGCCCCCGGTGCGGCGCCGGTCTCGCGCAGGATGCTGGTCGCTGGCCAGGCGTCCGGTTCGGCTTCGGGATGATGCGCCAGATTGATCCCCACGCCCACCGCCAGCCAGTCCACCCGCGCGCCCGCCCCCGCGCTCTCCAACAGCACGCCGGCCGCCTTGCGCCCGTTCAAGAGCGCGTCGTTGGGCCATTTCAGCGCCACCGTCGCCTGCGGCGCCAGCGTCTCGAACACCTCCGCCACCGCAAGGCAGGCGGCGAAGGACATCAGCGCGACGCGCGCAGGCGGGCCGTCGGGGCGCAGCAGGCAGGTCGCCGACAGGTTGCCCTCGGGCGCCGTCCACGCCCTGCCCCGCCGCCCGCGCGCCGCCGTCTGGGCGCGCGCCATGATCCACAGCGGCCCCGCCGCGCCGCGCGCCGCCTGCCGCCGGGCCTCCTCATTGGTGCTGTCAACCGTGTCGAGCAGCAGCCGCCCGACGCCCTCAGGCCACGCCAACCGCGCTACCGCACCAGCGCCTGCGCCGCCGCCGCCGAAATTTCGGTCAGGCCGAAGCCGTCGAGAAACGGCAGCCAGCCCAGCCCGATCAGCGCCGCAGACAGCGCCAGCGCCGCGCCGTTGAGCAGCGGCACGCGGTTGTCGAGCGCCTCGCCCTCGGCGTCGATATACATGATCTTGACGATGCGCAGATAGTAGAAGGCGCCGACCACGCTCGCCACCGCGCCCGCGATCGCCAGCGGCGCCAGCCCGGCCTCGATGGCGGCGACGAATACGAAATACTTGGCGAAGAACCCGGCCAGCGGCGGAATCCCGGCCAGGCTGAACATCAGCACCGCCATCGCCAGCGCCGCGCCGGGCGCGCGCTGGTGCAGCCCGGCAAGATCGCTGATCTGCACCACGGGCCGGCCGTCGCGCTCCATGGTCAGCAGGAAGGCGAACACGCCGACGTTCATCACCACATAGATCGCCAGATAGATCAGCAGCGACGCGGCGCCGTCCACCGTGCCCGCCGCCAGCCCGACCAGCGCGAAGCCCATGTGGCCGATCGAGGAATAGGCCATCAGCCGCTTGATGTTGGTCTGGCCGATGGCCGCGAAGGCGCCCCAGAACATCGACAGCAGCGCGGCGAACACGATGATCTGGCGCCAGCTGTCCACCGCGTCGCCGAAGGCGTCGAACAGCACCCGCGCAAACAGCACGCCCGCCGCCACCTTGGGCGCGGTGGCGAACAGCGCCGTCACCGGCGTCGGCGAGCCTTCATAGACGTCGGGCGTCCACATGTGAAACGGCGCGGCGGAGATCTTGAACGCCAGCCCCGCGCTGAGGAACACCATCCCGAACAGCAGCCCGACGCCGACGCCCTCGGCAAGCACCACCGCGGCGATGCTGTCGAACTGCGTCGAGCCGGTGTAGCCGTAGATCAGCGAGCAGCCATAGAGCAACAGCCCCGAGGACAGCGCGCCCAGCACGAAATACTTCAATCCCGCCTCGGTCGAGCGCAGGCTGTCGCGCCGGAACGCGGCGACGACGTAGAGCGCCAGCGACTGAAGCTCCAGCCCCAGATACAGCATCATCAGATCGCCCGCCGAAACCATCAGCATCATGCCCAGCGTCGCCAGCCCGATCAGCACCGGGTACTCGAACTTCAGCAGGTCGCGCCGCTCAAGATAGTCCTTCGACAGCGCCAGCATCGCGGCGGCGGAGAACAGCACCAGCACCTTGGCGAAACGGGCGAAGCTGTCGGACACGAAGGCGCCGTCGAACGCCGTTTCCCGCCCCGCGCCCTGCGCCGCGATCATCAGGCCGAGAAACACCATCAGCAGCGCCAGGGCGTGGGTGATCCACCCGTCCCGCCGCGCGTCGTCGATGAACGCGCCCGCCATCAGCAGCGCCATGCTGGCGACCGCCAGCATCAGCTCCGGCGCCACCACGCCCAGATCGCCCGCCATCATCGCCCATCCCCTCGCGCCACGTGTCGTCCGCCCCTCATTTCAGCGCCAGCGCCGGGCCCGCGCTCCACGCCGCCAGATCGCGCTCGACCCCCGACAGCAGCGCCGTCACCGACGGGCCGAACACGTCGCTCGCCAGGCTCGGATAGACGCCGAGAATGATCATGCCGGCCACCAGCGGCGCAAAGATCAGCACCTCGCGCCGGTTCACGTCGGCGATGTCGCGCAGTTCGACCTTGACCAGCTCGCCGAACACCACCCGCTTGTAGAGCCACAGCGCATAGCTCGCCGACAGGATCACGCCGGTCGCGCCAAGGAACGCCGCCCAGGTGTTCACCTGAAACGTGCCCGCCAGCGTCAGGAACTCGCCGACGAACGCCGAGGTGCCCGGCAGGCCGACATTGCCCATCGTGAACAGCATGAACAGCGTCGCATAGACCGGCATCCGCATCACCAGCCCGCCGTAGGCCTTGATCTCGCGGGTGTGCATCCGGTCGTAGATCACGCCGACGCACAAAAACAGCGCGCCGGCGATGAAGCCGTGGCTGATCATCTGGAACAGCGCGCCGTCCACGCCCTGCTGGTTCGCCGCGAAAATCCCCATGGTCACGAAACCCATGTGCGCCACCGAGGAATAGGCGATCAGCTTTTTCATGTCCTCCTGCATCAGCGCGACGATTGTGGTGAAGAAGACGGCGATCACCGAGAGGGTCATGACGAAGGTGGTCATCAGCTCGGAGGCGACCGGGAACATCGGCAGGCTGAAGCGCAGGAAGCCATAGCCGCCCATCTTCAGCATGATCGCCGCCAGCACCACC
>CAZRFB010000477.1:0-3095 GCA_964599185.1 uncultured Rhodobacterales bacterium
GCGCCGCCAGCAGCAGCGGCGCCGCGCGCGACAGCGTGTTCTCCCAACTGAAGGCCGTGGCGAAGCCGCCGCGCCAGACCAGCGCGAAGAACTCCGCCGGCGCATGGCCGAGCGCGGCGAGAAACAGGCTGAACGCGATCACCCCGACCAGCAGCGCGCCCAGCGGGATCGCCACCGCCTCGGCGCGGCGCGCCAGCCCCGCCAGCGCGGCGGGGCCCAAGGACTGCGCGAACAGCGGCGCGTCGGGCAGCGTCTGGGTCATGAGGTCGCGCCGACGACGCCTTCGACCAGATAATCCATGCTCTCCAGCGCCAGATCGGTCTCGACCAGCGCCGCGCCCGCCGCGACGATCTGATTGCCCCGGTTGTCGTTCAGCGGCCCGCGCAGCGCCGCGAAACCGCCCTTGAGGATCTCCGCCTTCACCGCCTCGAACTGCGCGCGGGCGGCGTCGGTGACCGCCGGGCCCAGCGCGCTCATCTTGATGAAGCCGTCGGCCAGCCCGCCGCGCACGAAGTTGGGGATGGTCCCGCCGTCCAGCGCCGTCTGCGCCATCGCGGTATAGACCTGCGCCCAGTTCCATTCCGCGCCGGTCAGATACATGTCGGGCGCCAGCGCGCTCTGGTTGGCGTGATAGCCGCAGATATACGCGCCGCGCTTGGCGGCCGTCTCCATCACCACCTTCGGCCCGTCCACATGCGCGGTGATCACGTCGGCGCCCTGATCGACCAGCGCGTTGGTCGCCTCCGCCTCCTTGACCGCCATCGACCACTCGCCGGTGAAGATCACCTGACAGGTGATCGAGGGATCGACCGAGCGCGCGCCGAGCAGGAAACTGTTGACGTTCATCAGCACCTGCGGAATCGGCTTGGCGGCGACGAAGCCGATCTTCTTCGTGCGGCTCATGTGGCCGGCGACGACGCCGTTCAGATACTGGCCCATGCCGATATAGCCGAAATACGAGCCGACGTTGGCGGGGTGGACGCCTTCGGTCCACAGGCCGCCCGCGTGCTGGAACCGCACCTCGGGATGTTTTGGCGCGACGGCGAGGATATGCGGGTCGAAATAGCCGAAGCTGGTGGGAAAGATCAGCGACGCGCCGTCGAAGGCGATCATGCTCTCCATGGTCTTCTGCACATCGACCGTCTCGGCGACGTTCTCCTCCTCGATCACGGTGACGCCCGCCATCGCCTTGACCGCCGCCGCGCCCTCGGCGTGCGCCTGGTTGTAGCCGAAGTCGTCCTTGGGCCCGACATAGATGAAGCCGACGGTCAGGCCGGACGCGCGCGCGGGCAGGCCGCCGGCGGCCAGCGCGGTCGCGCCTGCGGCGGCGCCCAGAAAACGGCGGCGGGAAAGCGAGGGGTGGCGGATCATGGCGGGTCTCCGGTTGCGCGCATACGCGTCAACCTTGACGGTAGAAGCGCGCGGGTGGAAATGTCAGCCGTTATTTTTGCATCGGACCGGTGCGCCAGACGCACCACAGGAAAGGCCCGCCCATGCGCCACCACACCCTGATGCGCGCCATCGACGCCGTGGCGCGGGCCGGGTCGATCCGCAAGGCGGCGGAGCAGCTGGCGATCACCCACACCGCGCTCAACCGCCGCATCCTGGCGTTCGAGGCGGAGCTTGGCGCGCCGGTGTTCGAGCGGCTGCCGCGCGGCGTGCGGCTGAACCCGGCGGGCGAGCTGGTGATCCACCATTTCCGCAGCCAGATCGCCGACATGGAGCGGGTGCGCAGCCAGATCGCCGACCTGAAGGGAGAGCGGCGCGGCCATGTCGCCATCGCCTGCAGCCAGGCGCTGCTGCCGTATTTCCTGCCGCGCGAGATCGCCGCCTACCGCGCCGAGCACCCGGCGGTGACGTTCAGCGTCGATCTGCGCGACCGCGACGCCGCCGAGCAGACGCTGGTCGGTCACGCCGCCGATCTGGCGCTGGTGTTCGAGCCGGTGCGGCTGACCGAGGTGCAGACCCTGCTGACCGCGCCGCAGCCGGTGTGCGCGGTGATGGCGGCGGATCATCCGCTGGCGGGGTCAGGCCCGGTGCGGCTGCGCGACTGCCTGCGCTGGCCGGTGGCGATCCCCTCCGCGCCCTATGGCGTGCGCCACCTGCTCGACGCCGCGCTGTCGCGCTCCAGCCTGCGGCTGACCCCCGCGATCACCGCCAGCAGCTTCGAGTTCCTGCGCCAGTATGTGCTGGCGGAGCGGATGGTCTCGTTCCAGATTCCCATCGGCCTGCCCCGGGGCGGCGGCGACGGGCTGTGCAGCAGGCCGGTCGATCCGCGCGACATCGCCATGGGCCTGCTGCACGTCTGCCAGCTGCGCGGCCGCGCCCTGCCAGTCGCCGCCGCCCGCTTCAGCGCCCAGGTGGTGCGCACGCTGGCGGGGGTGTGACGGGGGGCATGACGGGGGCGGTGGACGAGCTAACCCAAGGCGGGCCCGTGCGACAGGCGCGGTCGCGCGCCGGGCGGCCTTTGGCGGCGGCGCCAAGGCAAGGGCGGAATGGGCGGGAGGCGGCCGGTCGGAGCACGTTCTCGCAACGGCGCCAGCCGCCGGGCCATCGCCCGGCGGCCAGCAATGCGGGTCGCGCTCAGGCGCGCCCGGCGGCCCCAAAGGCCGCCGGGCGGCGACGTCCGCCCCCGAGCGGGCGTCGCCATGGGCGCCGCCCGGGCGGACGCCGCCGCCCTCTGTCGCGCAGGCCGCGCCGCCGGAATCGGCTACGGCTTGCGCCTCCGCCGATGCGGCGCGCGCGCCCTGCCACCGGCAGGGCGCCGTTGCGCGCCGCGCGCATCACGCCGGACGTCGGCGCCCTGCGGAGTTGACCTGCCCTGTGCGCACTGCCGCCGCTCGCCCATGTCCGCTCCTGCGCCTGCAGCGAATGACCGGTCTGGTGAAACTGCACTGCGGCGCTTGAAGTTCAGGCGGAAGTCGGCTGTGGGCCGAACGCCCCTCCCCCCCTCAATGCGCCGCCCCCCAGGTCGCGCCTACGCCGCCCTCCACCGTCAGCGGCACGTCCAGATGCACCGCCGGGTGCGCGGCGCCCTCCATGACGCGCTTCACCGCCGCCAGCGTCGCCTGCGCCTCGGCCTCGGGCGCCTCGAA
>CAZRFB010000478.1:0-2678 GCA_964599185.1 uncultured Rhodobacterales bacterium
GAGGCGACGGGGAGATCAAGGCGCCATCCGCCCGCGAGCGCGCCGCCCGGCCCGGCGCCCATCCAGGCGCGCATCGCGGCGAAGGGGTATTGCGCTCGCCGCGCGAATCTCTATAAGCCACTTTCAGGACGCGGGCGTAGCTCAGTGGTAGAGCACAACCTTGCCAAGGTTGGGGTCGTGAGTTCGAATCTCATCGCCCGCTCCATAGTTGCTCGGCTGACGCCACCCCTTCGCCTGGGCATTCGCGGGGCCGTGATTACATAGCTGAATTCATTCCGGAGCAGGCCCTGATCGGCTGTCCGCCCGGTTGATCCGCAAGATCGTCGCGCGGCGCGGGCTGTTGGCTTGTTGTTGAAAAGCCTGCGCCGACCGATCATCCGCCATCACTCTGGGCGCTCCGGGCGCGCAATACGCCAGGGGCAAGGCGCGTTTCGACACCCGCACGCTCGACGGCGCACGATCTCCGGCGTCTTTCAAGCTAACTGGGCCTGCGTTGGCCGCGCGCCGCCGCGGCGTGGCTGCGTTTCCGGATCGCGCGGCAAGGTCGTCTGTTGCTGGCGCGGCTTCGGCAGGCGACGATCACATCCGCGCCCGCCCCATCCGCTGTTCCAGCAACCCGACCAGCCGCACCAGCGGCAGCAGGATGATGAGGTAGATCCCCGCCGCCACGATCAGCGGCGTGGGGTTGGCGGCCAGCGCCTGCGCCTGATTGGCCTGTTTCAGCAGGTCGGGCATCGCCACGACCGAGGCGAGCGCGGTGTCCTTGACCACGTTGATCGCGTTCGAGGTCAGCGGCGGCACGACGATGCGCAGCGCCTGCGGCAGGATCACCTTGCGCATGATCACCGGAAAGCGCAGCCCCAGCGCGCGGGCGGCTTCGAACTGTCCCTTCGGGATCGCCTCGATCCCGGCGCGCACGATCTCGGCCGAGTAGGCGGCGGAGACCATCGAGATCGCGCTCGCGGCGGCGGCGAACGCGTTCAGGCGCACGCCCGCGAACGGCAGCGCGTAATAGACCACGAACAGCAGCACCAGCACCGGGATCGAGCGGAACACGTCGATATAGGCGATCGCCAGCACCCGCAGCGGCCGCGGCCCGTAAAGCCGCGCCATCGCCAGCGCCAGCCCGCCGACGAAGCCGAGCGCGATGCAGGTCGCGCCCAGCGTCAGCGTGGTCGCCAGCCCGCTCAGGATCAGCGGCAGCGTGTCGATGAACACCCGGTAGTTCAGGAAGGTGTCGAAGATGGACAAGGGGCGCCTCCCGACGGCTGGCGCGGCGGAGGGTCGTCACCGACCCTCCGCCGCCGGTCTCAGGGGGTCAGAGCTTCGGCATCTCCAGCACGGTGGTCGTGGCCAGACCGTCCTCGGGCTTGGCGCCGAACCAGGTCTCGTGGATGACGGCGAGGGTTCCGTCCTGCTTCATCGCCGTGATCGCGTCATTGACCTGCGCGGCCAGCGGCGCGTCCTTGGCGAACATCGCCGAGTATTGCTCGGTGGTCTTGATCCGCTCGACCACCGCGAACTGCGGCTTGTCCTTGACGTAGTAGAGCAGCGCCGGAATGTCGGACACATAGCCGTCGATGCGCCCGGCCTGAAGGTCGAGCATCGCCGACTGCAGCCCCTCGTAGCGGCTGATGGCGCCGATTTCCGCGGCGGCCTGATGCTCGGTGGTCCACATGTCGCCGGTCGATCCGGTGTCCACGCCGACCGTCTTGCCCTTCATGCCGTCGAGCCCGGCGATGCCGCTGTCCTTGAGCACGGTCAGCGACTGGTCGCTGTCGTAATAGGGTTGCGCGAAGCTGACCGATTCCAGCCGCTTCCTGGTGATGGTGATCGAGGACACGGCGGCGTCGATCTGGCCCGACTGGACGGCGGCGAACAGGCCCTGGAACGGGATGTTGACGAAGGTCACGTCCATGCCCAGCCGCTTGCCGACCTCCTTCATCAGGTCGATCTCGAAGCCGACGATCTCGCCTTGCGCGTTCTGGAACTCCCACGGCACGTTGCCGATGTTGGCGCCGACGCGGATTTCGGCGGCGGACGCCGCTGCGGGCGTGATCGCGGCCATCGCTGCGGCGCCGAGGCCCGCGAGGGTGAGGAAGGTTCTGCGAAACATCTGTCTCTCCTGTCGGATTGTGGTTTTTCTGCTTTGGTCACGCGGGCGCCGACGGATGCGGCGCCGTCACACTCCCGGCGGAGGGTCCGTCGAAAGCGATTCAGGATAGGATTCAGGGCGCCCGCCGGGGCGGGCGATGTGGCGCCCCGGCGCGGGCGGGCCGGTGAACGCGCCCTCCTCGATCATCGGGGTTCCGCGCAGGATCACCGTCACCGGCCAGCCGGTCACCGCCATGCCCTCGTAGGGGGTATAGTCGGCGCCGCTGTGCAGATCGGCGCCGCGCAGGATGCGGCGCGCCTCGGGGTCCCAGATCGTCAGGTCGGCGTCGGCGCCGATGGCGATGGTCCCCTTGCGGGGATAGAGGCCGTAGGTTTTTGCGTGGTTGGTCGCGGTCAGCGCCACGAAACGGGTGATGTCGATGCGCCCCGTCATCACCCCTTCGGAGAACAGGATCGGCAGCCGCGTCTCGACGCCGGGGATGCCATTGGGGATGTAGCGGAAATTCTCGCGCCCGCGCGGGTTGAGCTTGCCCTTGTCGTCGGCGTAGCGGAACGGGCAGTGA
>CAZRFB010000479.1:0-2177 GCA_964599185.1 uncultured Rhodobacterales bacterium
GGACATCAAGGCCAGCACCGACCTCAACACGCGGATGCTGGCCGAAGTCGCCGTGCTGCTCAACGAGACGCTGCGCGTGCAGGCGGCGACAGCGAACGCCCAGGGCGCCGACACCCTGTCGAACGCCCGCGCCATGGCCGCCCAGCGGAAGTTCATGAAGGTGGGAGATTGAAGATGCGGAACTTCGTGATCACTGCATGTATGGCCGCTCTCGCGAGCGGCGCGCTGGCGCAGACTGAAAGCTGGGGATGCGGCGTCGACGGATTCGGTGGTGAGTCCCGTGAACGCGTGTTGTCCCTTTCCACGAGCAACCAGATGCGGACAGTGGTGCGCGAATACATGCACCGCTGGGATGCAAAACATATGCGCCAGCAATGTGAAAACTTCTCCAGTGGGCGAAACTTCTCGATTGGCTGTTTGAATGATAGCAGAGATTGGGATGCTATCGTCGCCTCGATACCATCCGAGTATTTTCGCATGGAACACAGAATGCTCGGCGATGTCATTCGGGGTGACCTGAGATCACCCGATATGGTGCGGGACGCAGTCAGCTATTGTGAAGCTGTCGGCGCAACGCGCAAGCGCTGAACGGGTCATTGAAATGGCGACCATCGTTCAGGACATCATGGCCGAGATCGATCTGGCGGTAGGCGCTTTCGCTGAGGCCATCTTTAACGATCTGGCGGGTCCACTGACGACCACCATCCAGCTTGGCGGGGTCATGGGCCTCGCCCTGCTCGCCGCCAACGCGCTGATGCAGTGGTCGCCGATGCGCATGAGCCAATACCTCACATGGGCCGTGCGGTTCGTCGTCATCCTTTCGGTCGCAACGACGTGGGCGCAGTTCGATCCGATCTATCAGATCCTTACCAACGTGCCCGGCTCGATCGGCGGCGCGATGATCTCGGACATCGGCGCGCCATCCCTGAACGACGCCATGGACGCCATGGTGACGGAGATCTTCAACTACGGCGATCGGGCGGAGGCGGAGGCCGCCTGGTACGAGATTTCGCTGGTCTCGGTGCTGTTGAAGCTGCTCGGGGCGCTGATCGCTGCGGTCGCGATCATCGTGCTGGCGGCAGCCAAGCTCGGCCTCGCCTTCGCGGTAGCCACGGCGCCGATCTTCATCGCCACCCTGCTTTTTGGTTTCACCGCCGACCTGTTCAAGAGCTGGGCGCGGTTCACCATCGGGTTCGCGCTGATCCCGCTCGCGCTGGCGGGCGTCATGGGCGCGATCCTCTATGTAGGAAGTGAAATCCTGAATGCGGCGCGCGGGGGGCCTGCGCTTGAAGACGCCCTCCAGCTCATCGTCATCTCGATCGTGTCAATCTTCATGATGATGCAGGTGCCGACGATGGTGAACGGCCTCGCGGGCTCCATCGTGGCGACGGCGACCGGCTTCATGGAGGCCCGGCAGGCCGCAATGGCGTCGATGCGGATGGCCTCGAGCAGTTATCGCAGGGCGCGTGAGGCCGGGGACGCCGCCGGCAGCGCCTCCAACACCGTCCGCTCGTTCGGCGCCACCATCGCGAACCGCGACGAGGCCCAGAGCGCCACCGATGCGTTCATGCGGGAGGCCGTGCGGCGCAGCGAGATCCGGCGCGCCGGCATCGCAGCCGATCAGGCGCGCCAGACCAGGCTCGGCAACGAGCCGGACTGGCGCGACCGCCGCGACGCAGGCCGCGCCGCCGTCGCGCAATACAAGCGCGACAACATCGCCGGCCGCAACAAGGACAAGCCGTCCTGATCGCGGCTGGCGCGCCAGCCGCTGACAGAGTTTTTGGCGCGGTCCGCGCTGCGCGCCGTGGGAGGATTCCGCGATGGGGCAAGACTACGACGCCGCGATGCACGGCTTCACCGACGAGGTTCTGCATGGTGTGCGCCGGTCGCAGGCTATCGCCTGGTGGTTCGCCGGGGGGTGTCTGGTCGTGGCTGCGACGTCCGTCGCCGCGCTGGCGATGATCGCGCCGCTGAAGGAGGTGCGCCCCTACGTCGTGATCGTCGACCGCGCCACCGGCGCGGCGGAGAAGGTGGTCGAGGTGCAGGCGGTCAGCCTCTCCGAGCAGGATGCGGTCCGGCAGTCCGAGCTGGTCTCCTACGTCACCGATCGTGAGACCTATCACACCGTCGATAACGCGACCCGCATCCCCGACGTTCTGCGGCGTTCGACGGATCAG
>CAZRFB010000480.1:0-1562 GCA_964599185.1 uncultured Rhodobacterales bacterium
CAGCTTGCGCGCCTCGGGCAGCGCGTCGAACGCCATGGCGCCCGACTGGCCCACCGGCGCCAGCTGCGCGGGGTCGCCGAACAGGATCAGCAGGCCGAAGATCTCGCGCAGATCGGCGTAGAGCTTGTCGTCGAGCATCGAGGCCTCGTCGATCAGGCCCACGTCGAGCGCCTCGTCGCGCTTGGCCCAGCCGGAGATGAAGTCCGACCCGCTGATCCCCGCCGTCGCCAGCGCGGCGGGCACCGAGCCGTGGACCGCGAACGCCGCCTTGATCCGCGCCAGCAGATCGGCGTCCAGCCGCTCGCTTTCGGGCGTCGGCGCGTCGGCCTCGGTCAGCCAGCGGGCGACCTTCTCGAACTCGGGGTCATAGACCGGCACATAGAGCACACGGTGCACCGTGGTCGCCGGCACGCCGCGCCCGCGCAGCACGCTGGCGGCCTTGTTGGTGGGGGCGAGCACGGCGAACGAGCGGTTGCGCCGACGCTTGCGCGGCTCATACTCCGCCGCAATCGCCTCCATCCCCGCCGCCGACAGCCGCCCGGCCAGATGCGCCAGCAGCGCGGTCTTGCCCGAACCGGCCTTGCCGAGCACCGCCAGCACCTCGGCCAGCGCATCCGCGTCGCCCTCGGCGCGCGGCGCGGCGACGCCTGTCTCCAGATCGACGCCGACGCCGCGAAGCTGCTCGGTCAGCGCCGCGAAGGCGCGCGCCTGGTCCTCGGAAAACTCCACCCCCGCCCCTTTGCGATCCGCGTGCGTCTTTGCGCCCGATCAATGCGCGGGGTGCGGTCAGGGCGCAAGTCTGCCATCATCGCGTGAGGGAGGGACATATCATGCCGTTCAAGACGATTCTGGTTCACATCGCCGACGACGACGCCGGGCGCGCGCGCGCCGATGCGGCGGCGCGGCTGGCGGAGGCGCAGGGCGCGCGGCTGGTGGGCTTCGCCGCCGCGGCGCAGCCCGCGCCCATCGTCGCGGAAGGGTCGGCCTTCGCCGCCGGCGTCTGGGCCGAGCAGGCGGCCGAGCACGAACGCGCCGCCCGCGCCGCCGCCGACGCCTTCATGGCGGCGATGACCGAGCGCGGCGTGCCCGCCGAAGTGCGGATTGTGGGGGGGTTCGAGGACAGCGCGGGCGCCTCGCTGGCGGTGAACGCGCGCTACGCCGATCTTTCGGTGATCGGCGCCCGCGACGCGGTGACCAGCCGCGCGCTGGCCGATGCGCTGATCGACGGGGCGGTGTTCGACACCGGCCGCCCCGTCCTCGCCCTGCCGGCGTCGGGCGCGGCCGCGACCATGGGTCAGCGTCCGCTGCTCGCGTGGGACGGCGGCCCGCAGGCCGCCCGCGCCGCCAGCGACGCGCTGCCGCTGCTGACGCAGGCCGCCGAGGTGCGGATCGTCGTCGCAAAGACCTATTTCGGCATGTCGCGCCACGGCGAGGAGCCTGGGGCCGACATCGCCCGCTGGCTGGCCGCGCATGGCGCCAACGTCGCGGTGGAGGTGCTGGACCCCGAGGGCAAGAAGGTCGCCGACGCGCTGGCCGAGGCGGCGACGCGCCATGGCTGCGAC
>CAZRFB010000481.1:0-1603 GCA_964599185.1 uncultured Rhodobacterales bacterium
CGCGGCGCGCAAGCCGCGCGGCGCAAGGCGGGACCAGACCGTCACGACGGAGAACAACCGCTGAGAGGGGAATGAGTGCGCCCTGCGCCGCGCCGGCCCGTTGAGCGAGACCGGCGCGGCGCAGAACGCGAGAAAGGAAAGCACAGGAACGACAAGGGCGGAGGAACGACATGTCGAGCCTCAAACTGCTCGGCGCCATCGAGGCGCAGACCGCTATCACCCTCGCCTGATCGCCTCCCCCGCCCGCATCGCGCGGGCGGCTTTGACCGGACACAACCCCGTGCCCCGGCACGAAAGAGGAGGCACTCCATGAGCGCCAGCCATCAATGCGTCGCCATCGCGGCGCAATTTCTGCTCGACGATCTCGCCCCGCGGCTGCGCGGCGGACTTGCGCGCGACACCCGCGCCGAGGCGGGCCCCGCAGCCATGCGCGCGCGCATCGGCGCGTGGCTCGACGACCTCCAGGCCGGCCGCGTCGAGACCGCCCTCGATCCGGCGCGGCTCGCGAGCGTTCTCGAGACGTTGTGGAAATGGGGCATCGTCTGGGTCTGGGCGACACCGGGCCAGCTCGACCCTGACCACGTCGATGTCGCAATGAAGCCAGAGGACGTCGCCGTGCTCGACCTCGCTGTCGCGGCGGTCACCGCGCTCGACACCCTCCGTGGCTCCGCCGCCATCGCAGGGTTCCAGCGTGCGCAACGCGCCATGATCGCGCAGATGTTGGTCATGATCGCGGCGAAGGCCGGCGCCCACGGCGCCGCATGAGGGTTCTCCGTAGGGATTTGGTCAGGACTGCCCGATCACGCCCGCAGCAATGAGAAGACCGGACCGTCCTACGGGCTCGCCAAGAGCCGGGCGCGCGAGCGCCCGGACTAACACCCTCACAAAAAAGCGCTTCGGCTCTCAGCTCGCTGGACTCCCCGGCGCCTGGACATGGCGCTCCCAATGAAATTCGGCGTCCGGACTTGCATCCGGGCGCCCACGAAACCCGGAGAGCTTGCGGATGCGGTCGCGCGAGAAGAGCGGCGCGCCATGAGCAGCCTGATCGTCCCGCACACAAGCGCTTCCGATCCGCTGCAGCGGGTCGCTTGACCCCGGCAACTGTGACCGGGAAGCCCCGAGGAGTATCGCCATGAACGCCATCACCCCCCACGCCTTCGCGTCACCCGCCACGCTCGCTGCGCTGCGCAACGACATCGCCTCCCGCCGGAAGGCCCGGCAGGTCAACTTCGGCATCATCCTGGGCCGACATGGCGCGGCGCTATGCGCTCTGGCGCGGCGCCACGCCGACCGGCCCGCGCTGCTTGCCGCCGAACGGCTCGTCGCCGCTGACGCCCGGCGCGAGATGTGGACGCCCGCGACGAGCCGTGACCTGCGCGCCGTCGTCCGGGGACTCAGCGCGGCGGTCGCGCGGCGCGCCGCAGGGTCTGCGGCCGACACGCTGGCGTGGCACCTCGACCGCCTGCGCGAGCTCAGCGCGCAGGACGCCCGCATCGCCGCGCTGGAGGCGGTGCTGGAGGCGCACTGGCCGGATGGCCTCAAGGCCATCCGTCAGCGCGCCGCCGCCACGGGCAAGCGACGGTGATGCTGTCGCGGCGCGATG
>CAZRFB010000482.1:0-2681 GCA_964599185.1 uncultured Rhodobacterales bacterium
AGCGCGGCGGCGATCATGTTGGCGATCATCGCCGCGCCGATCACCGCCGCGATGCGCGGATCGCCGAACCACGCCCAGGCCACCGCGCCCATGATCACCGCGAACACAAGGCCGTTGACGACGCCCGCCACCGCCTCGCGCCCGATCACGCGCAGCGCGTTGGTGTCGGTCAGGTCGCGGGTCGCCAGCGCGCGCACCGCCACGGTCAGCGACTGGGTGCCCGCGATGCCGCCCATCGAGGCGACGATCGGCATCAGCACCGCCAGCGCCACCACCTGCGCGATCACGTCCTCGAACAGCGCGATCACCAGCGAGGCGAGGATCGCCGTGCCGAGGTTGACCACCAGCCAGGGGATGCGCTGGCGCACGGTCTCGCCCACGCTGTCGGAGATCTCGGCGTCGCCGCCGACGCCGCCCAGCCGCAGGATGTCCTCCTCGGCCTCGTCCGACATCACCTCCATCGCGTCGTCGATGGTGATGACGCCCACCAGCCGCCCGCCTTCGTCCACCACCGGCGCCGAGACCAGATGATACTTGTTGAAGGCGTAGGCGACGTCCTCCTGCGGGTCGTCCACGCGGACGGTGCGGAAATCCTCCTCCATGATCCCGCCCAGCGTCACCGGGCGGCGGGCGGCGAGGATGCGGCTGAGCGAGGCCTTGCCGAGCGGGCGCATCGCGGGGTCCACCACGATCACGTCGTAGAACGGATCGGGCAGGTCCTCGGCGGCGCGCAGAAAGTCGATGGTCTGGCCCACGGTCCAGAATGGCGGCGCGGTGACCACCTCGCGCTGCATCAGGCGGCCGGCGGTGTATTCGGGGTAGGTCAGCGACTGCCGGACGACGGCGCGATCCTCGGCGTCCAGCCCCTCCAGCACACGGGCCTGATCCTCGGCGTCGAGATCCTCGACCAGATAAACGATATCGTCGGTGTCGAGCTCCCTGACCGCGTTCGCCAGCACGGCGGGGTCGAGGAACTCCAGCACCTCGTCGCGCACGCCCTCCTCAAGCTCGGTCAGCACTTCGGGCAGGATGTCGGGCGCCAGCGCCTCGACCAGCCTGCGGCGCGGCTCGGCGCCCAGCTGTTCGATCAGGTCAGCGAGGTCGGCGGCGTGCAGCTCGCCCACGCTGGCGCGCACGGCGTCGGCGTCGTTCTCGGCCAGCGCGACGCGCAGCGCGGCGATCACGTCGCGGTCGAGCGCGTAGTCGTCGTCGCGGCGGGCGTCCTGCTCGGGGGGCGTCTCTGTCATCGGCGCGACTCCTCAGGCAGGGTTTCTCAGCCCCCCTGTTAGCCGCCCTGCGCCGCCGCCGCAAACCGTCGCTGCGCGCGGCGCGGTCGCGCGGTCAGCCCCTGGCGCCGATGGCGCGGTCGGCCTTGCGCGGCCGTGGCGGGTTCAGCCTTGCCCGCCCATGGCGGCAGCCAGCCTTGCGCGCCCATGGCGCAATTAAACATGCGCGCCCATAGCGCGACGCAGCGCGGCGTCGATCTCCGCCGCCAGCGCCTCGCGCTCCTCCGCCGTGAGGAAGGCGCCGAGCTCGATGGTGCGCCCGCCGCCGCGCAGCGTGAGATAGCGCGGGATGCGCGGCGTGTCGGCCACCGCCACCGTCACCCAATAGGGGTTGGCGCTCCAGCGCAGCACCCGGCCGCGCGGCTCGCGCCGCTCGACCGCGATGGCGTCGGGCCAGAGCCGCAGCTCCTCCACCAGCCGCCCCTGCCTGCGGCTGATCGACAGCGTGACCCAGGTCAGCCCCAGCGCCGCCAGCGGAAACGGCGCCAGCGCCCAGACCACCGGCGTGCCCCATACCGCCAGCAGCGGCAGCGCGAACCCCGCCGCCAGCACGCCCAGAAACCGCCGCATCCCCCGCGCGTCCAGCGAGCGGTGCGGCCACACCGTCACCGCATACAGCGGCGGATCGGCGCGCGCGAACGGGTCGGCCGCGCCGCCCGGACAAGCGGAAGCGGCCGGGGAAAGCCCCCCGGCCGCATCGCGTGGATCCTGCGCTGGCGTCATGCCCGGCCTATCGGCGCGCCGTTTCAGTGGTGCGCCTTCTCCCACTGGTCCTGCGTCGGCAGGGTCTCGAAGGTGTGCTCGGGCGGCGGGTTGGACAGCGTCCACTCCAGCGTGTCGCCTGCGCCCCAATAGGCGTGCTCGGTCACGCGCTGGCCGCGCGTCAGCGTGTAATACATCACGCCAAGGAAGAACACGAACGAGCCGATGGCGAGGAACGCGCCCATCGACGAGACGTAGTTCCAGAACGCGAACGCCTCGGGATAGTCGATGTAGCGCCGCGGCATCCCCGCCCGGCCAAGGAAGTGCTGCGGGAAGAACGTCACGTTGGCGCCGATGAAGAACGCCCAGAAGTGCACCTTGCCCGCCCATTCGGGATACTGGCGGCCCGACATCTTGCCGATCCAGTAGTAGATGCCGGCGAAGATGCAGAACACCGCGCCAAGGCTCATCACATAGTGGAAGTGCGCGATCACGTAATAGGTGTCGTGATAGGCGCGGTCCACGCCCGCCTGGCTGAGCACGATGCCGGTGACGCCGCCGACCGTGAACAGGAAGATGAAGCCGATGGCGAACAGCATCGGCGTCTTGAACTCGATCGAGCCGCCCCACATGGTCGCGATCCAGCTGAACACCTTCACGCCGGTCGGCACCGCGATCACCATGGTCGCCATC
>CAZRFB010000483.1:0-1996 GCA_964599185.1 uncultured Rhodobacterales bacterium
CAGGACGCCATGGTGCGCGTGCTGCGCAACGCCTTCGAGGCCGACCGCATCGCCCACGCCTTCATCCTCACCGGCGTGCGCGGCGTCGGCAAGACCACCACCGCGCGCATCATCGCCAAGGGGCTGAACTGCGTCGGCCCGGACGGGACCGGCGGGCCGACCATCCAGCCCTGCGGCGTGTGCGAGCCGTGCCGCAAGATCGCCGAGGGGCGCTGGATCGACGTGCTGGAGATCGACGCGGCCTCCAACACCGGCGTCGATTTCATCCGCGACATCAATGAGATGGCGCGCACGCGGCCCACCGGGCGCTTCAAGGTTTTCGTGCTGGACGAGGTGCACATGCTCTCGACCAACGCCTTCAACGCCCTGCTCAAGACGCTGGAGGAGCCGCCGCCCAGCGTGAAGTTCATCTTCGCCACCACCGAGATCCGCAAGGTGCCGGTCACGGTGCTCAGCCGCTGCCAGCGTTTCGACCTGCGCCGCATCGAGCCGGAGGCGATGATCGCCTTCCTGCGCGGCGTGGCGGACAAGGAGGGCGCCGCGATCGCGGACGACGCGCTGGCGCTGATCGCGCGCGCGGCGGAGGGCTCGGTGCGCGACGCGCTGTCGCTGCTCGATCAGGCGATCGCGCCCGGCGCGCCCGAGGCGACGGCGCAGGACGTGCGCGCCATGCTGGGGCTGGCCGACCGGGGCCGCGTGCTCGACCTGTTCGAAGCGATCATGCGCGGCGACGCGCAAGCCGCGCTGGCGGAGCTTTCCGCGCAATACGCCGACGGCGCCGATCCCGAGGCGGTGCTGCGCGACCTCGCCGAGATCACCCACTGGCTGTCGGTGATCAAGATCGCCCCAGACGCCGCCGACGACCCTGCCGCAGCGGCGGCGGAGCGCGCGCGGGGCCGCGCGCTGGCCGAGGGGCTGGGGATGCGCAGCCTCGCGCGCGGCTGGCAGATGCTGCTCAAGGCGATGGAGGAGGTCGCGACCGCGCCCAACGCGATGATGGCGGCGGAGATGGCGGTGATCCGCCTCACCCACGTCGCCGACCTGCCCAGCCCCGAGGATCTGGTCCGCCGCCTGACCGACGCGCCGCAGCCCGCGCCCGCGCCCGGCCCCCGCCCTGCGCCGGGCGGCGGAAGCGGCGGCGGCGCGCAGGCGCGCGCGCTGGCCGCGCCCGAAGCGCGCCCAGGGTCGCGCCCCGAAGCCGTCGCCGCCGTCGCGCCCGCCCCCGATCTGGCGCCCGCCGTCGCGCCGCAGGCGCTGGCGGCCTATGACAGCTTCGAGGCGATGGTCGCGCTGATCCGCGAAAAGCGCGACATGCGGCTGCTGGTCACCGTCGAGACCTACCTGCGGCTGGTGCGCTATGCGCCGGGGCGGATCGACTTCGCCCCCGCCCCCGGCGCGCCTGCGGAACTGGCGGGCGAGCTGACGCAGCGTCTCTCCGCCTGGACCGGCGCGCGCTGGATGGTGGGCGTCGCCCCCGGCCCTGGCCAGCCGACGCTGGCCGAACAGCGGCGGGCCGAGGCCGACGCGCTGACCGCCCGCGCCGCCGTGCAGCCCTTGGTGGCCGCCGCGCTGGCGCTGTTCCCCGGCGCCCGCATCAAGGCGGTGCGCCCGCGCGCCGCCGAGCCCGAGACGCCGCCGCCCGACGCCTATGACGACGCCGACTTCGGCGACGACTGGGCGCCCATAGACCCGTTCGACGAGGAGTGAGACGCGATGTTCAAAGGCATCGGCGACATGGCCAAGCTGATGAAGCAGGCGCAGGAGATGCAGGGCAAGCTCGCCGAAGCGCAGGAGCGCGTCGCCTCGATCGAGGCCGAGGGCGTCTCCGGCGCCGGCATGGTGCGCGCCGTCGTCTCGGGCAAGGGGGAGCTGCGCCGCCTCGCCATCGACCCCGCGCTGATGACGCCGCAGGACCGCGAGGTGCTGGAGGATCTGGTGATCGCCGCCGTCAACGACGCCCACGCCAGGGCGCAGGAGGCCGCGCAGGGCGAAATGG
>CAZRFB010000484.1:0-3857 GCA_964599185.1 uncultured Rhodobacterales bacterium
CAAGAAAGATCTGGCCGTCGGTGATCGAGATCACGTTGGTCGGGATGTAGGCCGACACGTCGCCGGCCTGCGTCTCGATGATCGGCAGCGCGGTCAGCGAGCCGGAGCCGTTGTCGGCGTTCAGCTTGGCGGCGCGCTCCAGCAGGCGGGAGTGGAGGTAGAACACGTCGCCCGGATAGGCCTCGCGCCCCGGCGGACGGCGCAGCAGCAGCGACATCTGGCGATAGGCGACCGCCTGCTTGGACAGATCGTCATAGATGATCAGCGCGTGCATGCCGTTGTCGCGGAAATACTCGGCCATGGCGCAGGCGGAATAGGGCGCCAGATACTGCAGCGGCGCCGGTTCGGAGGCGGTGGCGGCGACCACGATGGAGTATTCCATCGCCCCGGTCTCCTCCAGCTTCTTCACCAGCTGGGCCACGGTCGAACGCTTCTGGCCGACGGCGACATAGACGCAATACAGCCGCTTGCCCTCGTCGTCGCCCGCGACGTCGTTATAGGCCTTCTGGTTGAGGATCGCGTCGAGCGCCACGGCGGTCTTGCCGGTCTGGCGGTCGCCGATGATCAGTTCGCGCTGGCCGCGGCCGATCGGGATCAGCGCGTCGATCGCCTTGATGCCGGTCGCCATCGGCTCATGCACCGACTTGCGGGGGATGATGCCTGGCGCCTTGACGTCGCAGCGGGTGCGGCCCTCGGCCACGATCGGGCCCTTGCCGTCGATCGGCTCGCCCAGCGCGTCGACCACGCGGCCCAGCAGGCCCCGGCCATAGGGCACGTCCACGATGGAGTTGGTGCGCTTGACGGTGTCGCCTTCCTTGATCGCCCGGTCGTCGCCGAAGATCACGATGCCGACGTTGTCGGCCTCAAGGTTCAGCGCCATGCCCCGGACGCCGCCGGGAAACTCGACCATCTCGCCGGCCTGCACGTTGTCGAGGCCGTGGACGCGGGCGATGCCGTCGCCGACGCTGAGCACCTGGCCCACCTCGGCGACTTCGGTCTCCTGGCCGAAATTCTTGATCTGGTCCTTGAGAATCGCGGAGATCTCGGCGGCCTGGATGGTCATATGCGGGCCTCTTTCATGATGGTCTGCAGTTTGGCGAGTTGCGAGCGGATCGACGTGTCGATCATCCGCGACCCCACCTTCACGACGAGGCCGCCGATCAGCGCCTCATCCACAATGGCGTCGAGCGCGATCTGCGCGCCGGTCGCCTCGCGCAGCGTGCGCTCGAGGTTCTCGCGCTGCGCGGCGCTGAGCGCCGCGGCGGAGCGCACTTCGGCGCTGATCACGCCGCGCTTTTTCGCCAGCAGCGCGTCAAAGCCGCGGATCACGGCGGGCAGCGCGCCCAGACGGCGCTTGGCCGCCATCAGCGCGACAAGGTTGCTGGCCGGCGCGCCGACGCCCAGCGCGGCGCACACCGCAGCCATGGCGCGCGCCTGCTCGTCGCGGCTGTGGATCGGCGAGGCGATCACGCTGCGCAGATCGGCGCTGGCGCGGAGCGCGTCGCCGAGCAGCCGCACCTGCGATTCGACCGAATCCACCGCGTCCGACTCGACGGCGAGATCGAACAGGGCGGTGGCGTAGCGCCCTGCGACGCCGGAGGGAGGGGATGTCTCGGACACGAACGACCCTTTTGGATGGTCCCGGCGCGTGACGCCCCGAGCGCGTGAAACCCTGCGCGGCGACGGCAAGTCCGCGCCCCCGTGCGAGCGCTGGCTAGCATAGGGTCGCAGGGCTTGCAACTGACGCGCTGCGCTGCGGCGCCGGATTCGGCGCGGCGTTTTTGCAGGCGCGGGGAATTCCGCAAGCCGCCGCTCGCGCAGGCGGCGCCCTGCGGCGGTTCAGATCGGGGCCGTGACCACCTGCGCCAGCAGCCGCGCCGTGGTCTCGCCGTCGCACAGCTGTGTATCGGGCTTCGTGACCGCCGCCGCCGCCGCCGCCACGCCCGCCGCGCAAGCCTCCGGCGCGCCTTGTCCGCGCGACAGCGCCAGCGTGAACGCGGCCACGAAGCTGTCGCCCGCGCCCACCTTGCTGATCACCGCCACCTTTGGCGGGCGGGCGTGCCAGCGGCCCTCGGGCGTCGCGACCACGGTGCCCTCCGCGCCGTGCGCCACCGCGACGATCCGCGCCGCGCCGCGCGCCACAAGCGCGGCGGCGAAGTCGGCGACCGCCGCGACGCCCTGCAGCGGGGCGCCCGCCAGCGCTTGCGCCTCCTCATGGTCCATGCGCAGGACATGCAAGGGCCGCGCGCACCGCGCCGCCGCCTCCAGCGCCGCGCCGGAGGTGTCGAGAATCATGCGCGCGCCCAGCGGCGCAAGCCGCGCGTTCAGCGTCAGGAAGAAGTCATCGGCCAGACCCGGCGGCGGGCTGCCGCTGACCACCAGCAGATCGCCGGGCCGCGTCGCCGCCGCCACCGCCGCCGCAGCCCGCTCGGCGTCGGCGTCGCGCCATACGGGGCCGGGCATCAGGAAGCGGTATTGCGCGCCGCTCTCCAGCGCGCGCACCGCCATGCTGCGCCGCGTCTCGCCGGGCGCGCCAAGATCGACCGGGCTGAGGCCCGCCGCGCGCAGCAGCGCCAGAAGATGCGCCCCCGCAGGCCCGCCCGCCGCCACCAGCGCCACGCTGTCGCCGCCCAGATTGGCGATGGCGCGCGAGACGTTGACGCCGCCGCCGCCGGGGTCGATGCGCGGCGCGGCGCAGCGCAGCTTGCGGTCGGGCGCCACCGCATCGGTCTCGGTGGAGATGTCGAGCGCGGGGTTCAGCGTGAGGGTGACAATGCGGGCCATCGGGCGCTCCGTCGCAGGGATTGCGCGATGCTAAGCGGGCCGCCGCGCCGCAGTCCACACAGGATCATGTCCATCAGAAATCTTGTCACAGAAAGCTCTGCGGATCGACGTCGATCGCCAGCTTCACCGACGCGGGCGGCCGCGCGCCCGCGATCCACGCCCGCAGCGCCGGTTGGAGCGCCGCGCCGCGCGGCGCCTTGACCAGCAGCCGCACCCGCCAGCGGCCGCGGATGCGGGCGATGGGCGCGGGCGCCGGGCCGAACAGCCGCGCGCCCACCGCCTCCAGCGGCGCGCCCGCCCGCGCCAGCGCCTGCGCCGCCGCGCCCACCCTGGCCTCGTCGGGGCCGGAGAGGATCGCCGCCGCCATCCGCCCGAACGGCGGCGCCCCCGCCGCCCGGCGCGCCGCCGCCTCGCGCGCCATGAACGCCGCCTCGTCGCCGCTCAGGATCGCGCGCATCACCGGATGTTCCGGCGCGGCGGTCTGGATCAGCGCCAGCCCCGGCTTGTCGGCCCGCCCCGCCCGGCCCGAGACCTGCCGGATCAGCTGAAAGGTGCGCTCCGCCGCGCGCAGGTCGCCGTTCTCCAGCCCGAGATCGGCGTCGATCACGCCCACCAGCGTCAGCAGCGGAAAGTTGTGGCCCTTGGCGACGACCTGCGTGCCGATGATGATGTCGGCGCCGCCGCCCGCGATGGCGTCGATCTGCGCGCGCAGCGCGTCGGGGCCGATGGCGGTGTCCGACGACAACAGCGCGATGCGCGCGGCGCCAAACAGCGCCGCCGCCTCCTCCGCCAGCCGCTCCACCCCCGGCCCGGTGGCGGCCAGCCGGTCAGGCGCGCCGCATTTGGGGCAGGCGTGCGGGATCGGCTCGGCGTGGCCGCACTGGTGGCAGATCAGCCGGGCGCGATAGCGGTGCTCGACCAGCCGCGCGTCGCAGTCGGGGCACTCGAAGAAATGGCCGCAGGCGCGGCACACCGTCAGCGGCGCATAGCCGCGCCGGTTGAGAAACAGCAGCGACTGCTCGCCCGCCTTGAGCCGCTCGGCCATGGCGCGCGCCAGCGGCGGCGCGATCCAG
>CAZRFB010000485.1:0-1510 GCA_964599185.1 uncultured Rhodobacterales bacterium
CCGCGCGATGGCGTCGTGCAGGCCGAACCCGGCGGAGACCACGCCGATCGAGCCGACGATGCTGTTGGCGTCGGCGAAGATCTCATCCGCCGCGCAGGCCAGCCAATAGCCGCCCGAGGCCGCCACGTCCTCGCAGAACGCCACCACGGGGATTTTCTTCTCGTCCGCCGCACGCCGGATGCGCGCCGCGATCAGCGCGCTTTGCGCCGGAGAGCCGCCGGGAGAGTTGATCGCCAGCGCCACGGCGCGCAGCCCGCGCGGCGCGAAGGCGCGCTCGATCAGCGGCGCGAGCGATTCGTCGTCCAGCGACTTGCCGAACGGGCCGCCCATGCCAATGCCGCCGTAGAGCCGCAGCACCGACACGGTGGGCGGCGCGACGAACAGGTTCCGGATGCGGGAGATAAACTTTTCCATGCGCGACACTTAAGCGGCGCCCCTGCGCAAGACAACGGGCGCGACGCTGGCGCGCGCGCCATTTGCGTAAACCGCGCGCTGCAATAGTATGGTAGATACAGCGAACGCGCGACGGTTGGGAGAACGAGATGGACGGCGAAGCCCCGCAGCGCGCGAAACTCGCCGCCCTGCGCACCGAGCACCGCAGCCTCGACCAGACCATCGAAGCCATCGCCTCCGATCCGCTCGCCGACCAGCTTGAGGTGCGGCGGCTGAAAAAGCGCAAGCTGGCGCTGCGCGACGAGATCCGGCGGCTCGAGGACGACATCATCCCTGACATCCTCGCCTGACCGCCGCCGCTTGGCGCGGGCGCGCAATCGCCTATAGTCGCGCGCTTTCACGGGGCGGAGGGAGCGGATGGACAAGGTTCAGGTCGGCGTCGTGATGGGCAGCCGCTCCGACTGGCCCGCCATGAAGGCGGCGGCGGACATCCTGTCGGCGCTGGGCGTGGCGCACGAGGCGCGCGTCGTCTCCGCCCACCGCACCCCCGACCGGTTGTTCGCCTACGCCGAGGCCGCCGCGCCGCGCGGCCTGCGCGCGATCATCGCGGGCGCGGGCGGCGCCGCGCACCTGCCGGGGATGCTCGCCGCAAAAACCCGCGTGCCGGTGCTGGGCGTGCCGGTGCAAAGCCGCGCGCTGAACGGCCTCGACAGTCTTTTGTCCATCGTCCAGATGCCCAAAGGCGTGCCGGTGGCGACCTTCGCCATCGGCGAGGCGGGCGCCGCCAACGCCGCGCTGTTCGCCGCAGCGATGCTCGCGACCACCGACGCGGTCCTCGCCGCGCGGCTCGACGCCTGGCGCGCGGCGCAGTCGGCGGCGGTCTCCGAGAGCGTCAGCGATGATTGAGCCGGGCGGAACCGTCGGCATCCTCGGCGCCGGGCAGTTGGGGCGAATGCTGGCCATGGCGGCGGCGCGCATGGGCCTGCGCGCGCGGCTCTACGCGCCCGAGGCCGATCCGCCCGCAGCCCATGTCGCGCCGGTGACGCGCGCCGCCTGGGACGACGCCGACGCGCTCTCAGCCTTCGCCGCAAGCGTGGACGTGGCGACGCTGGAGTTC
>CAZRFB010000486.1:0-8497 GCA_964599185.1 uncultured Rhodobacterales bacterium
TCGGACGTGATGTTCCTGACCACGGCCAACACCTACAACATGCCGCGCCCGCTGCTGGACCGCATGGAGATCATCCCGCTCTCGGGCTATACCGAGGACGAGAAGATCGAGATCGCGCGCCGCCATCTGCAGGCCAAGCAGGAAAAAGCGCACGGCCTGAAGAAGGGCGAGTTCGAGCTGACCGATGAGGCGCTGCGCCTGATCGTGCGGCGCTACACGCGCGAGGCCGGCGTGCGCAACCTTGAGCGCGAGATCGCCAAGCTGTGCCGCAAGGCGCTGACGCAGATCGTGCGCGGCCAGGAAAAGACCGTGGTCGTGACGCCGGAGAAGATCGAGGAATTCCTCGGCGTGCCGCGCTTCAAATACGGCATGGCCGAGGAGCGCGATCAGGTCGGCGTCACCACCGGGCTTGCGTGGACCGAGGTGGGCGGCGAACTGCTGACCATCGAGGCGCTCAAGCTGCCCGGCAAGGGGCGGATGAAGACCACCGGCAAGCTGGGCGATGTGATGAAGGAGTCGATCGACGCGGCGGCGTCCTTCGTGCGCAGCCAGGCGACGCGCTTTGGCGTGAAGCCGCCGCTGTTCGAGAAGATCGACATCCATGTGCATGTGCCCGAGGGCGCCACGCCCAAGGACGGGCCGTCGGCAGGCGTCGCCATGGTCACGTCGATTGTTTCGGTGCTGACCGACATCGCCGTGCGGCGCGACGTGGCGATGACCGGCGAGGTGACGCTGCGCGGCGCGGTGCTGCCCATCGGCGGTCTGAAGGAAAAGCTGCTGGCGGCGCTGCGCGGCGGGGTGAAGGTGGTGCTGATCCCCAAGGACAACGCCAAGGATCTGCGCGACATCCCCGACAACGTGAAGCAGGGGCTGGAGATCATCCCGGTCGAGACCGTCGCTGAGGTGCTGAAAGTCGCGCTGGTGCGGGCGCCGGAGCCGATCACCTGGGACGAGGAACAGATCGACAAGGCCGTGCCCGCGCCGGCCGATGTCGAGACGGATGAAATCCGCGCGCACTGAGCGCCCGGCCAACACATAAGGACGCCGCGCAACCCCCGGTTGCGCGGCGTTTTTGTCCCTGTCGCACATCGCCCGTTCCCCGCGAACGGCGTGGCGCAATCCGCTTCGGACGCGATGCGGCGGCCTGCGACATGGCGCGCGGACCAGCCCCCCGGCGGCGCAGCGCACGACTGCGGAGCGATTTTTTGTCGCACATCCGCGTTCGGCGCAATTTTTCATAACGGTTTCTTGACGCTAATGTGACCATGCTTGGCGGTATCGTTCGGGAATGATGGAGCATTGCATGCGTCGCATCCGTATCCTGGTCGCCGCCGCGCTTCTCGCCGCCGCTCAGGCTGCGGCCCCGCCTTCGCCTGCCGTTGCTGCGGATGGCGTGGGTCCCGTCAGCGCCTGCACCCATTACGAAAATCGTGGGCGGTTCATGTCGCGCACCACCGACATCGAGTTTGTCGCCGTTCTGGCGGATGCTTGCGCCGGCGCGCTCGCCACCTTGGCGGATCCGGCGGCGCCGAGGTCGCGCAAGGCGGCCGCCGGCCGATACCTTGACCGGCTTCAGGAGGCCCGCGCGGCGATCACCGCCATCGACGAGTCACGGATGCGCGCGGCGCCCAGCCCTACGGCCCATGGACCGCGCGTGCGCGACATGCGCGCGTCGCGTCGGCTGGTCACGGTGACCGGCGAGTTCCTGATCCTGCGCCGCGCCGGGGTGCTCGCCGCGCTGGATGCCTGGGTGGCGGAGGGAGCCGATTTCGCCCTGCTCGCGGCCCTGCGCTGAGGGCGCGCGGTTACTGTTGGGTTTGCGTCTGCGCCTGCACCGGCGTCACCGACACCGCCACCGACAGGGTCTCCTGCGATACGCCGGAGGCATGGCCGCGCAAGGGCGATGCGTCCGCCGCGTCCAGCCCCGAGCACAGCCGCACATAGGCGTCGGTGGGGCAGAGGTCGTTGGCGGCGTCGAAACCGACCCAGCCGAGGCCGTCCACCCAGAGCTCCGCCCAGGCGTGCGTGGCGCCGTCGTCGCCGCCTTCTTCGGAGGCGAGGTAGTAGCCAGCGACATAGCGCGCGGGCCAGCCGAGCGCGCGGGCGGCGGCGATCATCACATGGGCGTGGTCCTGACAGACGCCTTCGCCCGCCGCCAGCGCCGCCGCCGCCGTGGTCGCGGCGTGGCTGGAGCCGGCGCGATAGGCGACGCGCGCGGTCACCAGGTCTTGCAGGGCGTGGGCGCGTTCGATGGGCGCGCCGCCGGTGGCGTCGGCTTCGTGCGCCAGCGCCAGGATGGCGGCGTCGGCGCGGGTGCGCGGCGTCTCGCGCAGGCAGACGCCGGGTTTCAGCGGCGCGCGATGGCCGCGCAGCACGCCGGCGAGGTCGGTGGTCTCGACCACGCCCTCGGCGATCACCTCCACCGCCGCCACGCCGCCGCGCAGGAACAGCGTCGCCACCGCGTCGCCATAGCCGTTGCGAAAGTCTGGCTCCACCACGCGGTCGTTGAGCGTGACCCTCCAGGAGAGCGTTTTCTGGCCGTCGAAGATTGACGGAAACAGCTTCAGCCGCATCGCCACCGCGCTGACGGCTGGATCGTAGGCATAGGCGGTTCGGTGGCGGATCGCGAGCTTCATGACGCCCCTAGAAGTGATAGGCCTCGGCTATTTCAGCCGTCAGGCGGTTGTTGCGGGCGATGGCCTCGGTGAGGAACTCATGCAGACCGTCGTGGAAAATCTCGCCGATGTCGAGATCGCTCAGCAGCGCGACCGTCTCGCTCGCCGTCGCATGGCAGGCGTGGCGTTCGCCATAGCCGCGCGCGAGACGGTCGAGCGAGGTCACGATCTCGTCGCAGCAATAGGCCAGCGAGCGCGGACAGGCGCGGTTCAGCGTCAGGAAGTCGGCGATTCGCCACGGCGAATAATCGCCGCGATAGACCCAGTGATAGGCGCGCAAGGCGGAGGTCGCCACCAGCACCGAGGTCCACTGATGCCGGTCGCGCCCGCCGCCGATCACGTCCGTCTCGGGCAGCAGAACGTAGTATTTCACGTCGAGCAGGCGCAGCGTCATGTCGGCGCGCTCGATATAGAGGCCAAGGCGGGCGAAGTCGAAGCGGTCGTCGCGCAGCATGGTCGCGTCCGATGCGCCGCGAAACTGCGCGCAGCGGCCCTTCACCCAGTCCAGCGTCTGCGGCAATTCGCGCACCACCGCCGACTCGGTGATGTCGCCCAGCTTGAGCCACGCCTCGTTGAGCGTCTCCCAGGCCTGAGTCGTGAGCGCGGTGCGCACCGAGCGGGCGTTGTGGCGCGCGCGGTCGAGACAGGAGACGATCGAGGACGGGTTCTCACGGTCGAGCACCAGCCCCGCGATCACCGCGCGCTCGTCCATGTCGCGCCCGGCGAAGTGCTTGGCGCAGCCTGCCGCCGCCATCACCGACAGCCATTCCTCGCGATGGCCCTCGGGCGTGTTGGGCAGCATCGCCATGCGGCGGCCCATCTCGACCAGCCGCGCCATCGCCTCGGCGCGCTCAAGATAGCGCGCCATCCAGAACAGGTCGGAGGCGGTTCTGCTCAGCGTCGCCATCATCGTCATCCCGCCAGAACCCATGTGTCCTTGACCCCGCCGCCCTGGCTGGAGTTCACCACCAGAGACCCTTCGCGCAGCGCGACGCGGGTCAACCCGCCAGGCGTGAGGCGGATCTCCTTGCCGACCAGCGCATAGGGGCGAAAGTCCACGTGGCGCGGGCTGGGCCCCAGCGGGCTGAGCGAGGGGACGGTGGACAGCTCCAGCGTGGGCTGCGCGATGAAGGCGCCGGGGTCGGCCTCGATCTTCTTCGCAAACGCCGCCCGCTCGGCCGCCGTGGATTTCGGCCCGATCAGCATCCCGTAGCCACCGGAGCCATGCACCTCCTTCACCACCACGTCGGCGAGATGGCTCAGCACATGGGCGCGGTCATCCGGATCGCTGCATCGCCACGTCGGCACGTTCTTCAGGATCGGCGCCTCGCCCAGATAGAAGCGGATCATCTCCGGCACATAGACATACACCGCCTTGTCGTCGGCCACGCCCGCGCCGGGGGCGGAGACGATGGTCACGCCGCCCGCGCGGTAGGCGTTCATCAGCCCGGCCACGCCCAGCACGCTGTCGGCGCGGAACACCAGCGGGTCGAGGAAATCGTCGTCAATGCGGCGATAGATCACGTCCACCCGGCGCGGGCCTTGCGTGGTGCGCATCCACACCAGCCCTTCGTCCACGAACAGATCGCGCGATTCGACCAGCTCCACACCCATCTGGTCGGCGAGAAAGCTGTGCTCGTAATAGGCCGAGTTCAGCGGCCCCGGCGTCAGCACCACGCAGGTCGGATCCTGCCTGCACGCCTTGGGCGCCACATCCTCCAGCGTCGCGCGCAGCATGTCGGGGTAATTGTCCACCGGCAGCACCCGCCCGCCTGCGAACAGTTCGGGGAACATGCGCATCATGATCTCGCGGTTCTCCAGCATGTAGGAGACGCCGGAGGGCGTGCGGCAATTGTCCTCAAGCACCATGAAGTCGTCGGGGCCGGTGCGCACGATGTCGATGCCGACGATGTGGCTGTAGATCTTTCCGGGCGCCTCGACGCCCACCATTTCGGGCAGGAAGGCGGCGTTGCGGAAGATCAGGTTTTCGGGGATCACGCCGGCCTTGAGGATCTCGCCGCGATGATAGACGTCGTGCAGGAAGGCGTTCAGCGCGCGCGCCCGCTGGGTGATGCCGCGCGACAGGGTGCGCCATTCCTCGGCGCTGAACACGCGGGGGATCAGGTCGAAGGGGATCAGCCGCTCCGGGTCTCCGCCCTCGCCATAGACCGCGAAGGTGATGCCGATGCGGCGAAACAGCGTCTCCGCCTCAAGCCGCTTGAGCTCCAGCGCGTCGGCGCCCACCGTCTTGAGCCAGCGCTCGATGGCGTGATAGGGCGGTCGAGCGCCGTCCTTGCCCATCATCTCGTCAAACATCGCGCTGCTCCCATGTCATTGCTGTGACCAAAGCAAAGCGCGGCGAAAGTTTCCAGAGGGCATTTGCGCCGATGCGCCTGAGAGCGTTGATGCCCAATAAATAGGCGCAATGGCGCGCAGGCGCCCAGAGTGGCGGCGCGGCGGTCAGTCGTCGGCGAGGCCGGTCAGGAATTCCTCGATCGCGGCGGTGGCGGAGAAGTCGCGGTTCGTCGCCCCCACCAGCGCCGCGCCGATGCGCAGCGCCCGCGCGCCCGGCCAGGTATGGCCGCCGCCCTCCACGACATAATGGATCAGCGGCGCCGCGCAGCCGCGATAGTCGCGCCGGAAGGCGCGCGAACCGTCGTCGGGGTCGCGGTCGGGCAGGGCGGTCTCGTCATGGCCGTCGCAGCCATTGCGCGCGGCAACCAGCGCCACGGTGTCGGCGATGGCGCCCACCCTTCCCCGGTCGCGGACGAAGACGCTGTCGCCGCCGATCCGCCCGCCTTCGGGCGGCGCGATGCGGTCGGCGGTTCCGTGCAGGAACAGCATCGGCAGCGCGGGGGCGCCCGGCGCGCCGGGGCAGTCGAGCCCCTCGGGCAGCGCCGCGATGGCGACCACGGCGCCCGCGATCAGGTCAGGCGCTTCGCAAGCCATGCGCAGCGTCATCATGCCGCCGATGGACGGCCCGGCGATGAACACCCGGTCGCGGTCCACCACGCCCTGCGCGGCGAGACGGTCCACAAGCGCGCGCAGAAAGCCCACGTCGTCGGCGGCGCTGAAGGGCAGTCCGTCCGCATCGCGCCTGCCGTCGCTCCAGTCGTCCAGCGCCTCGGGCCACGCCACCGCCCAGCCGCGCGCCGCCAGCGTCACGCCCGCGCGGCGGCGCAGGAAGGCGGCGGAGCCGATGCCGCCGTGCAGCACGATCAGCAGCGGCGCGCCGGTCAGGCCGGGGGCGGCGTCGAGGATCGCGGCGCGCGCGCGGTTGTCATGGGTCATGACCAGCCTGCCGCTTTCGCTGGCGGGCGAAGGCGCGCAGCCGGTCAGCAGGAGGAGCGTTGCGAGGGCGGCGAGGCTTGGGCGGCGCATGGCGCGGGCGTCTCCGGTCTGGCGTCGCCTGTGCATTTAGCGCGCGATCAGCTTTCGTCGCCCGCCGCAGCCGGTGCGGCGCCGCCAGCCGCCGCCTTGCGCGCGCGCGGTTTGGCGGCGGGTTTTGACGCGGGCTTGGGTTTCGCCGGGGGCTTGCCCGCCTTGGCGGGCGCCTTGGCCTTCGCGGTCTTTGCCGGCGTCTTCTTCGCCGCAGCCTTCTTTGCGGGCGCCTTTTTCGCGGGCGCCTTGGCGGCCAGCACCGGCAGCGCGTCGGCCAGCGTCACCGCCTCGGGCGCAAGCTCCTTGGGCAGCGTCGCGTTGATCTTGCCCCATTTGACATAAGGGCCGTAGCGGCCCTCGAACACCTCCACCGCGCCGCCCTCGGGGTGCTCACCAAGGCTGCGCAGCGCCTGCGCGCCGCCGCGTTTGGCGAAGCCCGCGCGCTTGGCGGCGATCAGGTCCACGGCGCGGTTCATGCCGATGGTCAGCACGTCCTCATCCTTGGGGACGCTGGCGTAAGTCTTGCCGCATTTGACGTACGGCCCGAACCGCCCGATCCCGGCCTCGATCGGCGCGCTGTCCTCGGGGTGCGGGCCGATCAGGCGCGGCAGGGCCAGCAGGTCGAGCGCCTTGGCCAGATCGAGCGCCTCCAGCGGCGCGCCCTTGGGCACCGAGGCGCGCTTGGGCTTGGGGTTGTCCTCGCTGGCCTCGCCAAGCTGCACGTAAGGCCCGAAGCGGCCGATCTTGAGGTGGACCGGGGTTCCTGCGTCGTCGTGGCCCAACTGGCGGTCGGCGCCGCCCTCAGACCCCTCCTCGGCGCCGCCCAGCGGCCGGGTGAAGCGGCATTCGGGATAGTTCGAGCAGCCGATGAAGGCGCCGAACTTGCCGGTCTTGAGGCTCAGCCGCCCGCCCTCGCAGACGCGGCAGGCGCGCGGGTCAACCCCGTCGCCGAGGTCGGGGAACAGGTGCGGCCCCAGCGCCTCGTTGATGCGCTCGATCACCTCGGAGATGCGCAGTTCTTTCGTCTCGCCGATGGCGGCGGAGAAGGCGTCCCAGAAGCGGCGCAGCAGCGCCTTCCAGTCGGCGCGCCCGCCGGAGACCTCGTCAAGCTCCTCCTCCAGCGCCGCCGTGAAGTCGTATTCGACGTAGCGGGGGAAATAGCTCTCAAGAAACGCCGTCACCAGACGGCCCTTGTCCTCGGGGATCAGCCGGTTCTTGTCCTTGCGCACATAGTCGCGGCTCTGGATCGTGTCGATGATCGAGGCGTAGGTGGAGGGGCGGCCGATGCCAAGCTCCTCCATCCGCTTGACCAGCGTCGCCTCGGTATAGCGCGGCGGCGGCTGGGTGTGGCTCTGCACGCCGAGGATCGCCTGATCGGGCGCGCTCACGGCGCCCGCCACGCGGTCGTCTTCCGCGATCACCGCCTCGTTCTTGTCATCGGCGCGCGCGGCGATGCGGCCCAGTTCGGCGGCGATGGCGGAGCCTTTCAGCGCCGCCTTCTTCGCCGGTTCGCCCTGGCGGATCTCGGGCAGGCGGGCGCCGTCCTCGCCTTCCTCGTCGTCGCGGCCTTCCTCATAGACCTTGAGGAAGCCGTCGAATTTCACCACCTGGCCGGTGGCGCGCAGGGCGACGCGGGGGCCGGTGATCTCGACGGTGGTGCGCTCCAGCCGCGCGGCCTCCATCTGGCTGGCGATGGTGCGCTTCCAGATCAGCTCATAGAGCCGCCGCTGATCGCCCTCAAGCGCCGCCGCCGCGTCCGGCCCCTTGTCGAAGGCGGTGGGGCGGATGCACTCGTGCGCCTCCTGCGCGTTCTTGGCCTTGGTCTTGTAGAGGCGCGGCGATTTCGGGACGTAAGCCTCGCCGTAACGCTTGCCGATCGCGGCGCGCGCGGCGGTCACGGCTTCGGGCGCCATGTCCACGCCGTCGGTGCGCATGTAGGTGATCCAGCCGGCCTCATAGAGCCGCTGCGCCGTGCTCATGGTCTGCTTGGCGCCAAAGCCCAGCTTGCGGCTGGCCTCCTGTTGCAGCGTCGAGGTCATGAACGGCGGATAGGGGTTGCGCGACGCCGGCTTGGCCTCGACGCTCGCCACGATCAGCGCGGCGGCGGCCACGGCGTCCACCGCCGCCTGCGCGTCGGCCTCGGTGGCGAGATCGAAGCGGTCGAGCTTGCGTCCGTCCAGCGCCGTCAGCCGCGCTTCGAACGTCTCGCCGCGCGGCGTGACCAGTTCTGCCTTGACGCTCCAGTATTCGCGCGGGCGGAACGCCTCGATCTCCATCTCGCGCTGCACGATCAGCCGCAGCGCCACCGACTGCACTCGCCCCGCCGACTTGGCGCCGGGCAGCTTGCGCCACAGCACCGGCGACAGGGTGAAGCCCACCAGATAGTCGAGCGCGCGGCGCGCCAGATAGGCGTCCACCAGCGGCTGGTCGATCTGGCGCGG
>CAZRFB010000487.1:0-4012 GCA_964599185.1 uncultured Rhodobacterales bacterium
CGCCAGCACCGCGCCCGAGTCGCGCATCGCCTCGGTCAGCGCCACGCGCTCCGGCACGGTCATGCCGCGAAAGAACACCGCCATGGCGAAGGCGGCGGCCTGATCGTCGGTCACGGCGCCGCTGGTCAGCCCGGCGATGAATTGGCCGATCTGCGCCTGCGTCAGCGTCGCGCCGTCGCGCTTTAGGCGGATGATCTCCTGCGCCAGCATCAGTAATCGCCGGTGTGGGTGTCGGGATCGACGCCCAGCGCCTCCAGCAGCGGCCCCAGCACGCTGCTGGCGCCAAGGCGGAAGGTTTCCGGCGTCGCCCATCCCGCGCCCATCTTGAGGTCCGCCAGTTCGATATAGGCGCGCGCGTCGGCGACGCTGCGGATGCCGCCCGCCGCCTTCAGCCCCACCGGTCGCCCTCCGGTGGCGATGGCGTCGAGCATCACCGAGGCCGCCTCGGGCGTGGCGTTGACCTCCACCTTGCCGGTCGAGGTTTTCAGGAAATCGGCGCCTTCCGTGATCGCCAGATCGGCGGCGCGGCGGATCAGCCCTTTCTCGCGCAGCATGCCGGTCTCAAGGATAACCTTGAGCAGGCTCCCGCCGCAGGCGTTGCGCACCGCATCGACCATCCGCCCCGCCACGTCGGCGCGCCCTTCGGCGAAGGCGCGGTAGGGCAGCACCAGGTCGATCTCGCCGGCGCCGTCCGCCACCGCCTGTTCCGTCTCGGCGACCACCTCGGCCACCCGCTCACCGCCCGCAGGAAAGTTGACCACGGTGGCGACCGCGATGCGCTGGGCGCCCAGCCGCTCCTTCGACAGCGCGACAAAGCGCGGCCAGACGCACACCGCCGCCACGTCGCCCTTCGGCGTGTGGGCGCGGGCGCACAGCGTCTCGATGGCGCGCTCATTGCAGCCGTTGGTGAGGTCGGTGAGGTCCAGACAGGCCAGCGCGCGCGCGGCGATCTCGGCGTCGGTCGCGGCGGTCATGCGAAGCCCTCCGCAAAGCGTTCGGCCAGCGCCTCGAACCGGCCCGCCGCGCGGTCCGCCTCCGCCCTGGTCTGCGCATGGCTGAGCGGCGTCGCGCCCAGCCCCGACCCCAGATTGGTGATCACCGACACCCCCGCCACCTTCAACCCGAAATACCGCGCCAGAATCGTCTCCGGCACCGTGGACATGCCCACCGCGTCGGCCCCCAGCAGCGCCGCCGCCCGCACCTCCGCCGGCGTCTCGAACGACGGGCCGGAGAACCAGCAATAGACGCCCTCGAACAGGTCTTCGTCCAGCGCCTTCAGCCGCGCGCGCAAGTCTGCATCGTAAGCCGCGCTCATGTCCACGAAGCGGCGGTCGCCACCCTCGCCGATCAGCGGGTTCAGCCCGGAGAAATTCAGATGGTCGGCGATCACCATCAGCGACCCCGGCCCCATCGCCACCCGCGTCGAGCCTGCGGCGTTGGACAGCAGCACCGCCTCCGCCTCCAGCCGCGCCACCGCCTCCATCGGCCCGCGCATCGCCCGCGCGTCGCCGTGCTCATAGTAGTGCGCCCGCCCCGCCAGCAGCGCCACCCGCGCCCCGCCCAGCCAGCCGACCACCAGCGCCCCCGCATGGCCCGAGACGCCCGAAGCGGGAAAATCCGGCAGGTCGGCGTAGGGGATGCGCACCGCGTCCTCGACCCGCGCCGCCAGCCCGCCAAGCCCCGAGCCGAGCACGATGGCCAGCGCCACCGGCTCATGCCCCGCCCGCGCCCGGATCGCGTCCGCCGCCGTCATGGCTTGAGCCCGAAAGCGGCGGGCAGCAGGTCGCCCAGCCGCCAGCGCGCGCGCTCGCCCTTCGGCCCGGCGGAGATCACCACGGTCTCGGCGGTCCCGAACTCCGCCAGCCGCTGACGGCAGCCGCCGCAGGGGGTGACCGGCTCGGGGTGGTCGGCCAGCACCAGCACCGTCGCCACTGTTCGCTCCCCCGCCGCCACCATCGCGCCCAGCGCCGAGGTCTCGGCGCACCAGCCCTCGGGAAAGGAGGCGTTCTCGACATTGGCGCCCGCGAACACCGCGCCCGAGGCGGTGCGCAGCGCCGCGCCCACCGCAAAGCGCGAATAGGGCGCGTGGGCGTTGGCCCGCGCCGCCATGGCCGCTTTCATCAGATCGTCCATCACCGCTCCTTGGTGTAGGGAACTCCGCCCGCGCGCGGCGGCGTGGCGGCGCCGATGAAGCCCGCCAGCAGCACCACGGTCAGGATATACGGCGCCGCCTGGATCAGCTGCACCGGCGCAGGCCCGATCAGCGGCAGATCGGCGCCCTGCAGCCGTATCGCCGCCGCATCGAGAAAGCCGAACAGCAGGCACGCCGCCATCGCCTGAAACGGCCGCCACTTGGCGAAGATCAGCGCCGCCAGCGCGATGAAACCCTTGCCCGCGCTCATGTTGGGGATGAACCCCGCGCTCTGCGCGATCGCCAGATAGGCCCCCGCCAGCCCGCACAGAAAGCCGCAGCACAAGACCGCGCCATAGCGCAGCCGCGTCACCGAGATCCCCGCCGTGTCCACCGCCGCCGGGTTCTCGCCCACCGCGCGCAGCCGCAAGCCAAAGCGGGTGCGCCACAGCGCCCACCAGGTGAAGGGCGCGGCGAGAAAGGCGACATAGACCAGGATGTTGTGCCCCGAGATCAGCTCCGCCCACAGCGGCCCCAGCACCGGCACGCCCGCCAGCGTCTCGGTCAGTGGCAGCTCCAGCGGCCCCAGCCGGGCCGACGACGGCAGCGGCGGGGTCTTGCCGCCCTGCGCGAACCACGCATGGCCCAGCACGGCGGTCAGCCCCAGCGCCAGAAAGTTGATCGCCACGCCCGAGACGATCTGGTTGCCGCGCGCGGTGATGCAGGCGAAGCCGTGGATCGCCGCCAGCGCCAGCGACGCGCCCAGCGCCGCCAGCACCCCCAGCCACGGCGAGCCGGTCACCGCCGCCGTCGCCCCCGCCGCAAAGGCCGCGCCCAGCATCTTGCCCTCAAGCCCGATGTCGAACACCCCCGACCGCTCGGAATATAGCCCGGCGAGACACGCCAGCAGCAGCGGCGCCGACAGCCGCAGGGTCGAGTCGAGCACCGCGATCAGCGCGTCCATCAGGCGGCCCCCCGCGCGGGCGCCAGCCGGGCGAACAGGCGGCCCAGCGCCGGGCGGAACAGGAACTCCAGCGCGCCGGCGAACAGGATCACCAGCCCTTGTATCATCACGATCATGTCGCGGGTGATCGCGGGCTTCTCGAACGCCAGCTCGGCGCCGCCCTGATAGAGCACCCCGAACAACAGCGCCGCGAGGATCACCCCCACCGGATGCGCGCGGCCCATCAGCGCCACCGCGATGCCGACGAACCCGGCGCCGCCGACGAACTCGAACAGCAGCCGGTTCTGCTCACCCATCACCGGGTTCAGCGCCATCATGCCGGCCAGCGCGCCGGAGATGGTCATGGTCACGATGATGATCCGCGTCGGCGAGATCCCGGCATAGACCGCCGCCGCCGGGTTGGCGCCAAAAGTGCGCATCTCATAGCCCAGCCGCGTGCGCCAGATCAGCGCCCAGACGGCCACGCAGGCCGCCAGCGCCACGAAGATCGCGGCGTTCAAGGGCGCCGAGCCGATGTTGACGCCGACCAGCGCCATCAGCCCGTCGAGCCTGGGCAGCCGCCCGCCCGCCGCAAAGGTGCGGGTCTCGGGCGACATCTGACCGGCGGGCGACAGCACGTCCACCAGCAGCCAGATCATCAGCGAGGCGGCGATGAAGTTGAACATGATCGTGGTGATCACGATGTGGCTGCCGCGCCTGGCCTGAAGATACGCCGGGATCAGCGCCCACCCCGCCCCGAACGCCGCCGCGCCCAGAATCGCGACCGGCGCCGTCACCCACCACGGCACATAGCGGTCCAGCGCCAGACAGGCGACGGCGACGCCAAGCCCGCCGACATAGGCCTGCCCCTCGCCGCCGATGTTGAACAGCCCGGCGTGAAACGCCACCGCCACCGCCAGCCCGGTCAGGATGAAGTT
>CAZRFB010000488.1:0-8210 GCA_964599185.1 uncultured Rhodobacterales bacterium
CGAAGATCAGCTCGCAGGTGTTGGAGCCGCGCATCCCCAGCTTGTCGAGCTTGGGGCCGGTGCTGAAGCCCTTCATCCCCTTCTCGACCAAAAACGCGGTGATCCCCTTCGCGCCCGCCTCGGGGTCGGTCTTGGCGTAAACCACCAGCGTATCGGCGTCGGGGCCGTTGGTGATCCAGAACTTCGAGCCGTTCAGCACATAGGCGGCGTTGCGCTTTTCCGCGCGCAGCGTCATCGACACCACGTCCGAGCCTGCGCCCGGCTCGCTCATCGCCAGCGCGCCGACGTGTTCGCCGCTGATGAGTTTGGGCAGATATTTCGCGCGCTGCTCCGGCGTGCCGTTCAGCGTGATCTGGTTGACGCAGAGGTTGGAGTGGGCGCCGTAACTCAGCCCCACCGAGGCCGAGGCGCGGCTGATCTCCTCGACGCAGACGCAATGCGCCAGATAGCCCATGCCCGCGCCGCCGAATTCCTCCGGCGCCGTGACGCCCAGCAGGCCCATCGCGCCCATCTCGCGCCACAGATCGCGCGCGAAGGCGTTGTCGCGGTCGATGTCGGCGGCGAGCGGCGCGATACGCTCCTGCGCGAAGCGGTGCACCGCGTCGCGCAGCGCCTCGACATCCTCGCCCAGCGCGAATCCCATGCCTGCAGTGAACATCGCCAAAACCCTCCCGCCGATTTTCGCCGCAGAGTAATAGAACGAGCGTTCAGTTCAAGCGAAACTCACCCCCGTCCGACAAACGGCATCTTGGTCGCCATGATGGTGATGGTCTGCACGTTCACGTCCAGCGGCAATGCGGCCATCCGCACCACCGCGTCGGCGACGTGGCGCACGTCCATCACCGGCTCGACCTTGAGCGTCCCGTCGGCCTGCGGCACGCCTTTGGTCATCGCCTGCGTCATGTCGGAGGCCGCGTTGCCGATGTCGATCTGGCCGCAGGCGATGTCATAGGGGCGCCCGTCGAGCGAAATGGTCTTGGTCAGCCCGGTGATCGCGTGCTTGGACGCGGTGTAGGGAACCGAGCCGATTCGCGGCGTGTGCGCCGAGATCGAGCCGTTGTTGATGATCCGCCCGCCCTGCGGCGCCTGCGCCTTCATCATGCGGAACGCGCCGCGCGCGATCAGAAAGGCGCCGTCGAGGTTCACGCCCACCACGCGCCGCCAGTCGGCCCAGGCCACGTCGCCGGTCTCGGTGGCGGGCAGCGCGGCGCCGGCGTTGTTGAACACCACGTCCAGCCGCCCGAACGCCGCGCCGATGCGCGCGAACAGCGCATCGACCGACGCCTCGTCTGTCACGTCGCAGGCGACCGCCAGCGCGCGGTCGCCGTGCGGCGCGGCGACGGCGGCCAGCGCGTCGGCGCGGCGCGCGGCCAGCGCCACCTTCGCGCCCGCCGCCAGAAACGCCTCCGCCGTCGCGCGGCCTATGCCCTGGCTGGCCCCGGTCACCAGCACGATCTTGTCCCGAACGCTCACCGCATCTGTCCCCCAATCAGCGCAGGCCGTCGCCGCCCCCCGGCGACGGCCCCTCCCCGCCACCTTAGCGTTGCAGCGCGCCGACGCCAGAGAAACGGAACGCCTCCTTCTCCAGCGCGTTCAGCTCATCGGGCGACATCTGGTCGTGTGCGACAAGGATGCGGCCCAGGAACACCAGCGGCAACGCCTCGGCGCGGCCCTCAAGGTGATACTTCACCGCCTCCGCCGCCGCCGCGCCCACGTCGTCGCCCATCCGCATCGGCGTCGCGTCCAGTTCGCCGCGCCGCATCGCGTCCAGCTCAAGCCCGGTGCCGCCCCAGCCGGTGTTGAAGATCTCCTTGTTGCGCCCGGCGCCCTCCAGCGCCTCCAGCCCGCCCATCGCCATGGCGGTGTTGGCGTAGTGGATCAGCGTCACCTCCGGATAGGCCTGAAGGATCAGGTTGGTGCCGTCATAGCCGCCCTCGCGGGTATAGTCGCCATAATGCTCGTACGCCTTGGTCCAGCCGCCCTTCTCCGCCACGCAGGCCTCGAACTCGCCCGAGCGCTGATTGTCGGTGATGCCGGGGATGCCGCGCAGCAGCGCATAGGTGACGTCGCGGCCCTCGCGCCCGATCAGGTAGTCGCACATGTTGGCGGCGCCGAGGCTGGAGGAGAAGTCAAACCATCCGGCCGGCTGCGGGTCGAGTTGCTTGAGCGGCGTGAAGAACGACCAGACGAAGGTGGTGAAATCGTCAGACTTCGCCAGCCGCTGGATGTTGTCGGCCTGCGTCGCAAGCTCCGACGGGCCGAACACCACGAAGTCGTAGAGGTCGCCGTCCTGCAACACCTGATCGGTGTAGGTGCTCTGCAACTGGTGCTCGATCTGGCGGGAGGCGAATTCGGTGGTCTCGTACTTGATGCCGAGTTCGTCCATCCGCTTGGTGAAGGCCAGATAGGCGCGCGCCCAGAAGTCGGACACGTCCGCCGAGGGATAGATCAGCGCGATCTGGATCGGCTTTTCCTGCGCCGCGCTCAGCGGAACCGCAGGCGCGCCGACCACCGCCTGCAGCGCCTCGACCGACCCCGGCCGGTTGACCTCCGGCGGCAGCCAGTAGTCGCGGCTGTCGGCGTCGGGCAGCGGCGCCAGCGGCAGCGTGTCGGCGGCCAGCGCGGCCCCTGCGGTCAGCAGCGCCGCCAGCGCCGCGCCTGTCATCAATGGTTTCATGCGTTTCTCTCCCCTTGGTGTTTTCTTGGATGAGGCGGCGTCAGCGCACCGCAGACGTCTCGCCCGCGAACAGCCAGCCCAGCGCGAACAGCGCCGCGACGATGGCCAGAATGGTCAGGATGAAGCGCCCCAGCCGCCGGTTCTCCGGCGTGCGCAGCGCCGCCATCATGCCGCCCTGCCCGTCGCGGTCCTTCATCTGGAGCCAGGTGTAGAACGCCACCGACAGGATGATCACCACGCCGGAGGCCACCGACTGCCAGAAGAACTCGATGCGCAGCGTCACCAGCGCATTGATCATCATCGCCAGCAGCAACACGCCCGCCAGCGACCCCAGCATCGAGCCGCGCCCGCCGAACAGCGAGGTGCCGCCCACCACCACCGCCGCAATCACATGCAGGTTGAAGAACGGCGCCGAAGTCGCCTGCACAGCGTTCAGTTTTCCCGCCAGCATCACCCCGGCAAGCCCCGCCATCGCGCCCATCAGCACATAGACATAGACCTTGTAGCGATTGACCGGCACGCCGGTCAGTTCCGCCGCCTCGGGGTTGGAGCCGATGGCGATGGCGTAGCGGCCCAGCCGGGTGCGGGTGTAGATGAAATACCCAGCGACGATGGTGGTCAGCCCGATCACCACCGGGACCGGCAGGAACCCCGGTATCTGGCCGCGCCCGATCGCCACCACCTCCTCGGGGAAGCGCGACAGCACCACCCCCTTGGCCAGCACCAGCGCGAGCCCGCGATAGGCCAGATCCATCGCGAGGGTTCCGATCAGGTCGGGCACCCGCAGCTTGGTGATGATCAGCCCGTTCACCAGCCCGCACAGCGCCCCCAGCGCTATCGCCAGCGGCACGGCGACCCACCACGGAAAGCCATAGGATTTCAGCATGTAGCCCATCACGATCGCGGTCAGCGCCGCGACCGAGCCGATGGAGAGGTCGATGCCGCGCGTCACGATCACGATGGTCATCGCCATCGCCATTGGCATGTAGAGCGCGGCGTCCTTGAGGATGATGTCGAAGTTGGACAGCCGGAAATAGCGCGCAGGCTCCAGCGCCAGCATCAGCAGCAAGAGCGCGGCGATCATCGCCATCGGGCCGATCAGCGCCAGCCAGCCCTCCAGCCGCTCACGGGTCGTCAGCCCCGCCGAAGACGTCTGCTCCGTCGCCGCGCTCACGCCGCGTGCTCCGCCGCGTGCTCCGCCGGGTGCGCGCCGATGATCATGCCCAGCACGGTCTTGCTGTCGGTGTCGGCCGTTCTGACCACGCCAACCCTTTTTCCCCGCCGCATCACCTGAATACGGTCCGAGATCGCGAACACGTCGTCCAGGCTGTGCGAGATCACGATCACCGCCAGCCCCTGATCGCGCACCGCCTCGATCAGCTTCAGGGTGCGCGCAGTCTCGCGCGGGCCCAGCGCCGCCGTCGGCTCGTCCATCACCAGAACCCGCAGCTTGGAATCATAGACCGCGCGGGCGATCGCCACCGCCTGCCGCTGGCCGCCCGACAGGCTTTCGGTCGGCACATCCATGCTGCGCAGCGTCACGCCCAGCCGGTCGCGCAGCGTCCGCTCGGCCTCCGCGCGCATCCTGGCGTTGTCGAGGATCTCGATCCCCAGAAACCGCCGGGTCAGCTCCGCGCCGAGAAACATGTTGGCGGCGGGCGTCAGGTGATCGGCCAGCGCCAGCGTCTGATAGACCGCGTCGATGCCGTGGGCGATGGCGTCGGAGTGGCTGGTCATCGCCAGCGGCGCGCCGTCCATCTCGACGGCTCCGGCGGTCGGCTGGAACACGCCGGTCAGAATCTTGATCAGCGTTGATTTCCCGGCGCCGTTGTCGCCGACGATCGCCAGAACCTCGCCCGCCCAGGCGTCGAGATCCACCCCATCCAGCGCCGTGACGCCGCCGAAACGCTTCGATATGCCGCGCATGGAAATGAGCGGGGCCGCCGCCGTCGTCGGTTCCGTCATCGCCGTCTCCCCGGTGACTTTCTTGTTAGCGATAACAATTGCGGCGCGCCGTCGCGCTGTCAACCTCTATCGTGCATGGCGTCGCCATCCGTCAAAGGCGCGTTGACAGGATGATGATAGCGATACCATACTTCGTCGGGGGCAGGCGCGTCGCCACGCCCCAGCGACCAGAGGAGACTGCGGCTTGGACGATCACAAGTCGCCGCAACCCGCCCGCCGCCCGACCATGAGCGACGTGGCCCGCGCCGCCGGGGTTTCGCCGATGACCGTGTCGCGGGCGCTGCGCGGCGACCCGACCGCCGCCCCCGCCACCCGCGCCCGCATCGTCGCCATCGCCGACGAGCTGGGCTATGTGCTCGACGCCTCCGCCGCCGCGCTGTCGTCGCGCCGCTCCGGCTTCATCGCGGTCACGCTGCCGTCGCTGAACAACGCCAACTTCGCCGACACGCTGCGCGGCGTAACCGAGGGGCTGGCGGCCACGCCGCTGCAGATCCTGCTCGGCTACACCGACTATGACACCGGCGAGGAGGAGCGGCTGATCACCTCGCTGCTGCGCCGCCAGCCCGAGGCGATCGTCGTCACCGGCGGCGCCCATACGCCGCGCGCGCGGCGGCTGCTGGCGGGCGCCGCAATCCCGGTGGTCGAAATGTGGGATCTGCCCGCCGACCCGATCGGCCATGTCGTCGGCTTCTCCAACGCCGAGGCCTCCGCGCTGATGGTGCGCCGCCTGCACGAGAAAGGCTATCGCGCGATGGGCTTTCTTGGCGTCGCGACCAGCCGCGACACGCGCGGCGGCGACCGTTTGCGCGGGTTTCGCCGCGCGCTCGGGGAGATCGGGCTGTCCGCGCACCGCGTGGTCGAGGTCGGGGCGCCGCCGGTGACCATGCCGCAGGGCGCGCAGGCGATGGGGCGGATGCTGGAGACGTTTCCCGACGTGGACGTGGTGCTGTGCGTCTCCGACCTCTCGGCGATGGGGGCGCTGCACGAGGCCCATGCGCGCGGCCTGCGCATGCCGCAGCAGGTGGCGGTGGCGGGTTTTGGCGACTTCGACCTTGCGGCCTACACCCTGCCCGCGCTGACCACGATCAACGTGGACGCGCGCGAGATCGGGCGGCAGGTGGCGCGTGTGGTGCTGGGCGCGGTCGGGCCGCACCCCGCGCACCCCGCGCCGCAGCGCCTGACCACCACAATCCGCATCGTCGAGCGCGACAGCGCTTGACCGCGCGCGACGCAAGGCGGCCACTGCCGCAAGACGTCAGCGCAACGGGGGATCGGGCGATGACCATCGGCGAAGCGGCGGCGGCCAGCAACCTGGCGCTCAAGACCATCCGCTATTACGAGGAGATCGGACTGGTGCGCCCGCGCCGCGGCCTCAACGGCTATCGCGATTTCTCCGAGGCCGAGACGCGCAAGCTGGCCTTCGTCGCCCGCGCGCGCGATCTGGGCTTCTCCATCGGGGAATGCCGCGCGCTGCTGAACCTCTACGAGGACCGCAGCCGCGCCAGCGCCGACGTCAAGCGGCTGGCGGCGGCGCATCTTGCCGAAATCGACCGCAAGATCGCGGGCCTTCAGGCGATGCGCGCCACGCTGGGCGCGCTGGTGCGGCGCTGCCACGGCGACGACCGGCCGGAATGCCCGATCCTCGACGACCTGGCGGGCGCCGCGCAGGAAGGCTGACGGCGCCGCACTTGACCCGCAGCCCCCGGCGCCGTCAGACAGGGGGCGTCGGCCCGGATGCGGGCGCAGCCAGAGACCGCCCATGCCCTTCGCCGCCCTGCGCCGCCGGTTGCGCGACCCGGCCACGGAGCTTGGCCTGATCCGCCGCGTGTTCGTCGAGAACGGCCGCGCCTATCTGCGCCGCTATGCGCTGGCGTTCGCGTTCATGGCGGCGGCGGCGGCGGCGACGGCGGCCAGCGCCTGGATCATGCGCGACATGATCAACGAGATATTCGTCAACCGCCGCGAGGACATGGTGGCGCCGATCGCGCTGGCGGTGCTGGCGATCTTCATCGTCAAGGGCGCCGCCAGCTATGGCGCCTCGGTGATCCTGTCGCGCATCGGCGCCAACATCGTCGCGAAAATCCAGATGCGCATCGCCGACAACGTGCTGGCGCAGGGCATGGACTTCTACGACGACGCGGTGACGGCGCAGCTGACCACCCGGCTGTCGCACAACGCCGAGGCCGCGCGCGACCTGATCAACAGCATCGTCACCTCCGCCGGGCGCGACGCGCTGTCGGTGCTGGCGCTGGTGACGGTGATGGTGGCGCAGGACCCCGCGATGGCGGGCCTTGCGCTGCTGGTGGCGCCGCCCGCCGTCTGGGGCGTGGCGCGGCTGGTCAAGCGGGTGAAGAAGCTGGCGAAACAGGAGTTCATTTCGCTGGCGCGCATCGTCGAGGTGATGAACGAGGTCGTGCGCGGCGTGAAGGTGGTGAAGTCCTTCGGCATCGAGGCCAAGCTGCGCGACGACCTGAACGCGGCGATCCGCGACGTGGAGCGCCGCTCGGTCGGCATCGCCCGGCTCAACGCGCTGTCCGGCCCGCTGATGGAGACGCTGGGCGGCGTGGCGGTGGCCGTGGTGATCCTCTACGCCGGGTATTCGGTGATCGGGCGCGGCGGCGACGCGGGCGCGTTCTTCTCGTTCCTCACCGCCTTCCTGATGGCCTATGAGCCCGCCAAGCGGCTGGCGCGGCTGAACGTGCACCTGCAAAACAAGCTGATCGGCGTGCGGCTGCTCTACGACCTGCTCGACACCGCGCCGACGCTGACCGAAGCGCCCGGCGCCGCGCCGCTGACGGTGCGCGCGGGCCGGGTGCGCTTTGACGCGGTCAGCTTCGCCTATCGCGACGCGCCCGCCCTGCGCGACATCAGCTTCGAGGCGGCGCCGGGCAAGGTGACGGCGCTGGTCGGGCCGTCGGGCGCGGGCAAATCCACCGTGTTCAGCCTGATCGCGCGTTTCTACGACCCCGACGCGGGCGCGGTGGAGATCGACGGGCAGGACCTGCGCGGCGTCACGCTGGCGTCGCTGCGCGGCCATGTGGCGCTGGTGGGGCAGGATACGTTCCTGTTCTCCGCCAGCGTGCGCGACAACATCCGCTTCGGCAGGCCCGGGGCCAGCGACGCCGAGGTGACGGCCGCCGCGCGCGACGCCAACGTGACCGACTTCGCCGAAGCGTTGCCGCAGGGCTTCGACACGCAGGTGGGCGAGGCCGGCGGCAGGCTGTCAGGCGGGCAGCGCCAGCGCGTCGCCATCGCGCGCGCCATGCTGCGCGACGCGCCGATCCTGCTGCTGGACGAGGCGACCTCGGCGCTCGACGCCGAATCCGAGGCCGCGGTGCAGCAGGCGCTGGAGCGGCTGATGCGGGGCCGCACCACGCTGGTGATCGCGCACCGGCTGGCCACCATCCGCAACGCCGACGCGATCCTGGTGATGCGCGACGGCCGCGTCGAGGAAAGCGGCGACCATGCCGGGCTGATGGCGCGGGGCGGCCTCTACAGCCGCCTGCACGCCCTGCAGTTTCGCGACGCGCCGCGCGGTCCGGTCATCTGACGCCCGCCCGCCGCCGCA
>CAZRFB010000489.1:0-9056 GCA_964599185.1 uncultured Rhodobacterales bacterium
GCCGTCGCGCACGGTCCAGTCGATGGTGGGCGAGGGCAGGCAGACGTAGAACGGCACGTTATTGTCCTTCGCCGCCAGCGCCTTGAGATAGGTGCCGATCTTGTTGCACACGTCGCCCGCGCGGGTGGTGCGGTCGGTGCCGACGAAGCAGAGGTCCACCTGGCCGTGCTGCATCAGGTGGCCGCCGGCGTTGTCCACGATCACCGTGTGCGGCACGCCGTGCTGGCCCAGCTCCCACGCCGTCAGGAACGCGCCCTGGTTGCGGGGGCGGGTCTCATCGACCCACACATGCACGTCGATGCCCTTGTCATGCGCCTGATAGATCGGGCTGGTGGCGGTGCCCCAGTCGCAGGTCGCCAGCCACCCGGCGTTGCAATGGGTCAGCACGTTGACACGGCCCTTGCGCGCCGCGACCGCCTCGATCAGCGGCAGGCCGTGCACGCCGATCATGCGGCACAGCTCCACGTCCTCGTCGGCGATGGCGCGGGCGCGCAGCCACGCGGCCTCGGCGCGCTGCGCCGGGGGCAGGGGGCGGATGCGCGCGGCCACGTCGTCGATCGCCCAGCGCAGGTTGACCGCCGTGGGCCGGGCGCGAAACAGCCGGTCATGCGCGGCGGCGAGGTTTTCGTCGGAGGCGTCCTCGCGCATCGCCAGCGCCAGCCCATAGGCCGCCGTCGCGCCGATCAGCGGCGCGCCGCGCACCAGCATGTCGGCGATGGCGCGCACCGCTTCGGCCTCTGAGCGCAGCGGCGCTTCTGTGAAGGCGAACGGCAGGCGGGTCTGGTCGATGATGCGCACCGCGCCGTCCGCCTCCCAGATCGGGCGATAGGGAATGCCGTTGACCTTCATGCGCGCCTCCTTGGTTGCCGGGCGATCCTAGCGGGGCTGTGCGCGCGGTTCAAATGCGCCGGGTTCAAATATGCTGGGCGCGGTTGCGCAGGGCGGGGCGGCGCGCCTATCTCAGGGCGCGCCGCGCCGGACGCGCGCCCGACCGGAGGTTTTCGCCATGCGCGACGCGCTGCGCCAGTTTCTTGAGACCGCCCGCTTCCAGAACGCGATCCTCGCGGTGATCCTGATCAACGCGGTCGCGCTGGGGCTGGAGACGTCGGCGACCGCGATGGCCGCCGCCGGGCGGCTGATCCTGGCGGTGGACGCCGCCTGTCTCAGCGTGTTTGTCGTCGAGCTGGCGCTGAAGCTGACCGCCTATGGCTGGCGGTTCTTCAAGGCGCCGTGGAACCTGTTCGATACGGTTCTGGTGGGCATATCGCTGGTCCCCGCCACCGGGGGCATGACGGCGCTGCGCGCGCTCAGGGCGCTGCGCGTGCTGCGGGTGATCTCGGTGGCGCCCCGGCTGCGCCGGGTGGTGGAGGGGTTCGTCAAGGCGGTGCCGGAGATGGTGTCGGTGTTCCTGCTGCTGGCGATGATCTTCTACATCGCCTCGGTGATCGCCACAAAACTGTTCGCGGCCGATTTTCCCGAGTGGTTCGGCACCATCGGCGCCTCGGCCTATACGCTGTTTCAGGTGATGACGCTGGAAAGCTGGTCGATGGGCATCGTGCGCCCGGTGATGGAGCAGCACCCCTTCGCCTGGCTGTTCTTCGTGCCGTTCATCCTCGGCACCACCTTCGCGGTGTTGAACCTGCTGGTCGGCCTGGTGGTCAACTCGATGCAGGAGGCCCACAGCGAGGAGGAGGTCGCCGCCACTGACGCCTATCGCGACAAGGTGCTGAGCGGGATCGAGGACATCCAGAAGCGGCTGGAGGCGCTGGAGCGGGAGCGGGAGCGGCGCTGACCGCCCGCCCGGCGCTCCTTGCGCCGCACGGCGTCGCGGCGCCATGATCGCGCATGGACGCGCTTGAGCTTTTCCGCCGTATCGGCCTTGCGCTGGCCATCGGCCTGCTGTTCGGCGTCGAGCGCGGCTGGCAGATGCGCGAGACGCCCAGCGGCGCGCGCGTGGCGGGCGTGCGCACCTTCGCGCTGTCGGGGCTGCTGGGGGGCTTTTGCGGCTGGCTGTCGCTCAGCGCCGGTCCGGTCCTGCCGGGGCTGATCTTCGCGGGCTTCGCCGCGCTGATCGTGGTCAGCTACCGCGCCGCCGCGCGCCGCGACGGCGATCTGGGGATCACCACCGAAATCGCGCTGATGCTGGCGTTCACGCTGGGCGCGGCGTCGGCGCTGGGCGAGATGGCGCTGGCGGCGGCGGGCGGCGTGGCGGCTGTGGCGCTGCTGGCGCTCAAGGCGACGCTGCATCGCTGGGTCGAGCGGCTGCGCCAGTTCGAGCTGATCGCCGCCATCGAGCTTGCGGTCCTGTCGGTGGTGATGCTGCCGCTGTTGCCCGACCGGGGGTTCGGGCCGTTCAGCGCGCTCAACCCCTATGCGCTGTGGTGGGCGGTGGTGCTGGTGGCGGGGCTGTCGTTCTTCGGCCATGTCGCGATCCGCGTCGCGGGGGCGCGGCTGGGCGTGCTGATCACCGGTGTTCTCGGCGGGCTGGCGTCCTCGACCGCGACCACGCTGGCGTTCGCGCGGCTGGCGCGGGCCGACGCCGCGCTGGCGCCGGTGCTGGCGGTCGGCGCCGTGCTGGCGGGGTCGGTGACATTTCTGCGGATGCTGGTCCTCGCCTCGGCGTTCAACGGCGCGCTGGCGCAGGCGCTGGCGGCGCCGCTCGGCGTGATGGCGGCCGCCGGGTTCGCGGGCGCGCTGGTCCTGCGTCTGGCGTTCTCGCGGGGCGCCGACCGCCACCCCGACACGCCGGAGACGGAGAACCCGCTCGAACTGGCGACCGCGCTGAAATTCGCGGTCTTTCTGGCGGTGGTGGCGGTGGGGACGGCCTATCTGAACCAGTGGTTCGGCGCGGCGGGCGTGTATCTGGCGGCGGCGCTGTCCGGCGTCGGCGACGTGGACGCGGTGACGATCTCGATCGCGCGGATGACCGGCGACGATCTGGCGACCGGCGCGGCGGCGGGGGCGGTGGTGCTGGCGGTGTCGGTCAACTCGGCGGTGAAGGCGGGCGTCGCGCTTGTGGCGGGCGGCGCGCGCATCGGGCTGCGGGTCGCGGCGGTGTATGCCGCCGTGCTGGCGGCGGGCGCGGCGACGCTGTGGCTGGTGTGACGCGCGCGGCTCAGGGATTGAGCCGCGTCACCGCCCAGTCGCCCGCATCGGTGGCGGGCCGCGTCCAACGAAAGCGGTCATGCATCCGAAACTGACCGTCGGCCCAGAACTCGATCTCCAGCGGGCGGATGCGGTAGCCGCCCCAGTGCTGCGGGCGCGGCGGCTTGATCGGGTGGCGCGCGGCGACGCGCGCCGCCTCGGCCAGCAGCGCGCCCCGGCTCTCCAGCGGGCGCGACTGCGCCGAAGCCCAGGCGCCGATGCGGCTCTGGTAGGCGCGCGTATTGTAATAGGCGTCGGCGGTCGCGTCATCGACGATCTCCACCGGCCCGCGCGCGCGCACCTGGCGGTGCAGCGACTTCCAGTGCAGCACGAAGGCCGCCTGCGGATTGGCGGTCAGCTCCCGGCCCTTGGCGCTTTCGAAATTGGTGTAGAAAACGAACGCGCCGCCGGGATTGGCGCCCTCGATGTCCTTCAGCAGCACCATGCGCACGTTTGGCGCGCCGTCGGCGCCGGCGGTGGCCAGCGCGATGGCGTTGGGGTCGTTCGGTTCGCTTTTCGCGGCCTCCGCCAGCCAGCGCCGCGCGATGTCGAAGGGATCGTCGCCCGCAAAGATGCCGCCGCGCGCGTCGCTCATGGTCGCTCTCCTGAAACGTCGCCGCAGAAGATAACCTCTCGCCGACGGCTTGCAACCGGCGGGCGCAAGGCTTGAAGGCGGCGCGCTTTTCACCTATCCCCTCGGAACCAAAAACGACATGCGAGGGGCCATGATGGGCGATGCTTCGGGGCTGATGACGGGCAAGCGCGGCCTCATCATGGGGGTCGCCAACGACAAGTCGATCGCCTGGGGCATCGCGCAGGCGTGCCGCGGCGCGGGCGCCGACCTCGCCTTCACCTATCAGGGCGACGCGCTGAAGAAGCGGGTCGCGCCGCTGGCGGCCAGCGTCGGCTCCGACATCGTGCTGCCCTGCGACGTGACCGACATGGCGTCGGTGGACGCGGTGTTCGACGGGATCGCGCAGGCCTGGGGGCGCCTCGATTTCGTGGTCCACGCCATCGCCTACGCCGACAAGGCCGAGCTGAAGGGGCGCTATGTCGATACCTCGCTCGCCAACTTCCAGATGTCGCTTAACATCTCGTGCTACAGCTTCACCGCCGTCGCGCAGCGGGCGGAAAAGCTGATGACCGACGGCGGGTCGATGCTGACGCTCACCTATTTCGGCGCCGAGCGGGTGATGCCGCACTACAACGTGATGGGCGTCGCCAAGGCGGCGCTGGAATGCTCGGTGCGCTACATGGCGATGGACCTCGGGCCTCGAGGCATCCGCGTCAACGCGCTGTCGGCGGGGCCGATCAAGACGCTGGCGGCGTCGGGCATCGGCGATTTCCGCTATATCCTGAAGTGGAACGAGCTGAACTCGCCGCTGCGGCGCAACGTGACGCAGGAGGACGTCGGCAAGGCGGGGCTCTACCTGCTCAGCGACCTCGCCTCCGGCGTCACCGGCGAATGCCACCATGTCGATTGCGGCTACCACGTCGTCGGCATGAAGGCCGAGGACGCGCCCGACATCGACGTGGTTCGGGGGCGCGATGACACGGCGCGGGGGCGCGACGCATGAGCAATTCCTACGAGAAGGGCTTTCATATCTCGTGGGATCAGGTCCACCGCGACAGCAAGGCGCTGGCGTGGCGGCTCGACCATCAGGGGCCGGGCAAGGAGGGCGGCTGGCGGGCGATCATCGCCATCACGCGCGGCGGGCTGGTGCCGGCGGCGATCGTGGCGCGCGAACTCAACATCCGGGTGATCGACACGATCTGCGTCAAGTCCTACGCCCACAAGGACCAGACCGAGGCGACGGTGCTGAAAGGCCCCGACAGCGCGCTGATCGGCGACGGCGAGGGCGTGCTGGTGATCGACGATCTGGTGGACACCGGCCGCACGCTGGAGGTGGTGCGCAGCCTCTATCCCCGCGCCCATTTCGCCACCGTCTATGCAAAGCCCAAGGGCCGCCCGCTGGTGGACACCTTCATCACCGAGGTCAGCCAGGACACCTGGATCTATTTCCCCTGGGACATGGCGATGCAGTATGTGGAGCCGCTGCGCGGCGCCTGAGGACTTGGGCGCTTCTCGGGCGCAATTTTCCGCTTGTTGAGGCTTATTGACCCGCGGGCAAGTTGGCGGGGTGCGCAACGGGCGGCGCGCTCAAGTTGTGCGACATATCATCTCCCGTCACCTTTGACGCATCTTCCCCCGGATTGATCCAGCGCAACGTATTCCCGCTCCGCAGGGCGTCAGATGGGGCGTGGCTCGTGGAGCCGATTTCGGGATATTTGGGGGAGAGTGCTGATGAAACGGTCAACGATGATCGCGCAGGCGTGCGCGGCGGCGCTTGTGCTGCTGGGCGGCGCGGCGGCGGCTGAGGACGTGTCGGCGATGGCGCGCGGCGCGCGGCTCTATGACAAGTGGTGGGCCGAGAACAAGGCGCCGGAGCCGACCGGCAATCATCCGCTCTACGCCAACGAGGCGGGCAAGTACGACGGCGCGACTTCGTGGCGCTGCAAGGAGTGCCACGGCTGGGATCTGAAGGGCAAGGACGGCGCCTACGCCAAGGGCAAGCACTTCACCGGCATTATCGGCGTGACCGGCGCGGCGGGCGCCGACCCGGCGACGATCGCGAGCGCCATGCGCGGCGCGCACGCCTATACCGAGGCGATGCTGTCGGACGCCGATCTGAACGACATTGCGCTGTTCGTCACCGGCGGGCAGATCGACTATGCGCCGCTGCTGGCCGACGGCAAGCCCAATGGCGATGGCGCGCAGGGCGAGATCTACTTCAACACCGTGTGCGCCGGGTGCCACGGCAAGGACGGCAAGAAGATCAGCACGGCGCCGCCGCTGGGGTCGGTCGCGGGCAACGCGGTCGAGATGCTGCACAAGGTGATGAACGGCCAGCCCGGCGAGGCGATGCCCGCGCTGCGCGCGCTCGATCATCAGGTGGCGGCGGACATCGCCGTGCACCTCCAGACGCTGCCGCAATAACAACAAGCATCTCCATGGCGCGACCTGCGCCATGGAGACGGCTGAAGGGAATGTCATGTCGGATACGGGTGAAAACGGCGGCCGGTTGCGCCGCCTGTGGCGGGCGCTGTGGCGGCCTTCCGCGAAGTGGAGTCTCGCGGCGATCTTCATCGTCGGCGGCGGCGCGGGCGTGATCGCCTGGGGCGGTTTCAACACCGTTATGGAGGAGACGAACACGCTGGAATTCTGCATTTCGTGTCATGAAATGGAGAGCGGGCCTTACGCGGAATACAAGACCTCGGTCCATTACAAGAACGCCTCTGGCGTGCGCGCGATCTGTTCGGATTGCCACGTGCCCAAGGACTGGACCGCAAAGGTGATCCGCAAGATTCAGGCGTCGAACGAGATCTATCATCACGTGATGGGCACGATCAGTACGCCGGAAAAGTTCGAGGAAAAGCGTCTTGAGCTGGCTGAGCACGTCTGGGCGAGCATGAAGGCGCGCGATTCGCATGAATGCCGCAATTGCCACAGCTATGCGGCGATGGACTTTCACAAGCAGACGCCGCGCGCGGCGGAAAAGATGCAGGAGGGCATCGAGCAGGGCAAGACCTGCATCGACTGCCACAAGGGCATCGCCCACAAGCTGCCCGCCCGAGACGACTGAGGGCGCGACGACTGACTTAGCCGCGCTCGCGGCTGTCGGGTTCGCCGCGCTCCCGATAGGGGGTGCGGCCGAACTGGGCGCGGTAGCATTTCGAGAAATGCGACGGCGAGGTGAAGCCGCTGGCCATGGCCACGTCGATCACGCTCATGCTGGTTTGCAGCAGCAGGGTGCGCGCCTTCTCCAGCCGCAGCGCCATGTAGTGGCGCTTGGGGCTGCGGTTGAGGTAGCGGCGGAACAGCCGCTCAAGCTGGCGCACCGACATCCCCGCGTCGCGCGCCAGATCGGGCGGGCTGACCGGGTCCTCAAGGTTGGCCTCCATCCGGTCGATGATCGCCGACAGGCGGGGGTTGCGCGCGCCGATGCGGGCGGGGGCGGAGAGGCGCTGTTCATCGGCCTCCGAGCGCAGCGGCGCCATGATCATCTGGTCGGCCACCCTGCGCGCCAGCGCGGGCCCGTGGTCGTGCGCGATCACCGCCAGCATCATGTCCGCCGCCGCCGCGCCGCCCGCGCAGGTCATCCGGTCGCCGTCGATCTCGAACACGCGGCCGGTCACGGCGATGTCGGGAAAGTCCTCGGCGAAGGCGGCGCGGTTCTCCCAGTGGATGGTGCAGCGCCGCCCGTCCAGCAGCCCGGCGCGCGCCAGCACATGCGCCCCGGTGCACACCGCGCCCAGATGCGCGCCCATGCGCGCCTGCCGCCGCAGCCAGCCCAGCACCGCCGGGGTGGCGGCGTGATGCACGTCGAGGCCGCCGCAAACGACGATGGTCGCCTCGCGCGCCACCGGGTCCAGCCCCGCATCCACCCGCACCAGCGCGCCGTTTGAGCATATCGCCTCGCCGCCGCCCTCGCAGGCGAGCCGCCAGGCGTAGAGCCGCGCGCCCGACAGGCGGTTGGCCAGCCGCAGCGGCTCGATCGCGGCGGCGAAGGCGATCATCGAGAACTGCGGCGCCAGCAGAAACACGTAGCAGCGCGTCTCCGTCTCCCGCCGCTGTGCGCCCGACCCGCTCATGCCCGCCGCGCTCATGCCCGCCCCGCTCATGCCTGCAGGTGAGGGCAGGACTGCGGCGCCGTCAAGCTGCGACCCTGCCGCGCGGGGCGCCTTCGGAAACTGGCGCTCGCCCGCGCGGCGCGATAAGGGGTGCGCGACCGATGCGAAGGAGGGCCGGACATGGCGCAGGCGTGGGACAAGGCGAGTTGGCGGAGCAAACCGGCGCAGCAGTTGCCGGACTATCCCGACGCGGCCCGTCTGGGCGAAGTCGAGCGCAAGCTGGCCGGCTATCCGCCGCTGGTGTTCGCGGGCGAGGCGCGCAACCTCACGCAGCGGCTGGGCGCGGTGGCGCGCGGCGAGGCGTTCCTGCTGCAGGGCGGCGACTGCGCCGAGAGCTTCGCCGAATTCGGCGCCGACAACATCCGCGACACCTTCCGCGTCCTGCTCCAGATGGCGGTGGTGCTGACCTACGCCGCGAAAAAGCCGGTGGTGAAGGTCGGCCGCATGGCCGGCCAGTTCGCCAAGCCGCGCTCCGCGCCCACCGAGAAGGTCGGCGGGCTGGAGCTGGCCAGCTACAAGGGCGACATCATCAACGAGGATCTGCCGACGGCCGAGGCCCGCACGCCCGATCCCGACCGGATGTTGCAGGCCTATCTGCAAAGCGCCGCCTCGCTGAACCTGCTGCGCGCCTTCGCGCAAGGGGGGTATGCCGACCTGCACCGCGTGGCGTCTTGGAACCTCGGCTTCACCCAAGGCAGCCCCGAGGCGGAAAAGTATCAGGCGCTGGCCGAGCGCATCTCGTCCTCGCTGAGCTTCGTGGACGCCTGCGGCGTGAATCCCTCCAACAACACCGCGCTGCATGGCGTGAGCTTCTTCACCAGCCATGAGGCGCTGCTGCTGCAATACGAGGAGGCGCTGACCCGGCTCGATTCGACCTCCGGCAAGTGGGTCGCAGGCTCGGGCCACATGATCTGGATCGGCGACCGCACCCGCCAGCTCGACGGCGCCCATGTCGAATTCTGCCGCGGCGTGCTGAACCCGCTGGGGCTGAAATGCGGCCCGACGCTGGCGGCGGACGATCTGCTGCGGCTGATCGACCGGCTGAACCCCGCCAACGAGGCCGGTCGGCTGACTCTGATCGTGCGCGTCGGCGCGGGCAAGGTGGCCAACCACCTGCCGGGCTGGATCCGCGCGGTCGAGCGCGAGGGGCGCAAGGTGGTTTGGTCCTGCGACCCGATGCACGGCAACACCATAAAGTCCGACAACGGCTACAAGACCCG
>CAZRFB010000490.1:0-1972 GCA_964599185.1 uncultured Rhodobacterales bacterium
CGGCCAGCAGCGCCGCCGCAGGCGCGGCGCCCGCCTCCTGCAACAGCCGCGGCAGATGCGCCGCCATCGCGGTGCTGACGAACCACGTCACCGCAAAGGCGAACGCCATCAGCGCCATGGCGCGCCCGGCCTGCGGCGGCGCCGCAGGCTCGGAAGGCGCGGCCGTCGCGGAGATCGCTCCCGTGGGCGTCTCTGGCGCCGCGTCCGGCGCCGCCGCCGGGCGCGGCGAGGCCAGCAGGTTCAGCGGCAGCCCCAGCGCCAGATGCGCCGCAGCCCAGAAGAAACACGCCGCGCGCCAGCCCATCTCCGCGTCGATCAGCGCGGTGATCGGCCAACAGATCGTGCTCGCCAGCCCCGCGATCAGCGTGACGCCGGTGATCGGCCCGCGCGCGTCGCGACCGTAGAGCGTCACCAGGCTGGCGAACGCCGCCTCGTAAAGCCCGACGCCCATCCCCAGCCCGATCACCAGCCAGCCGAGCGCCAGCGTCGCAGGCCCCTGCGCCAGCCCCAGCAGCGCCAGTCCGGCGGCGAAGGCGACGCTGGAGGCCAGCAGCATCGCCCGCCCGCCGAACAGGTCGATCCGCCGCCCCGCCCACGGCCCCAGCAGCGCCGAGACCACCAGCGCCAGCGAGAAGGCGCCGAAAATCCAGGTGGTCGAGACGCCCATGTCGCGCGCCATCGGAACCGCAAGGATCGCGGGCAGATAGTAGGTCGATCCCCACGCCAGCGTCTGCGCCGTTCCCAGCGTCAGCACCACACCCAGCCGACTTTCGCCCGTCATTGCGGCGGATGCTCCCGAAAGCCGATGCCGAAAGGGCGCTGTTGCGCTACGTTATACTGCTGAATTATTGCGGGATGCGCAGCACCTGACCGGGATAGATCTTGTCGGGATGCGACAGCATCGGCGTGTTCGCCTCGAAAATCTTCTGATACTTGTTGGCGTCGCCGTAGTGCTTCTTGGCGATCGCCGACAGCGTGTCGCCCTTGACCACGGTGTGAAACACCGACTCAGGCTCCGGCGCCGCGACCGTCACGGCGTCCTCCACCGTCGCCACGCCCGCGACGTTGCCGATGGCGAGAATCGCGCGCTCACGCTCCTCCTGACTGGCGGCGGCGCCGGACAGCTTCACGGTGTCGCCATCCACCACGATCTCGAACTTCGACGGATCGCCGCCCGCCGCCGCGATCTCGGCCTTCAGCTTCTCCGGCTCAGCCGCGGCGGCGGCGTCGCCAAAGATCGACTTGCCGGCCGACTTCAGGAAATTCAGCAAACCCATGGTTCTCGCTCTCCCCTGTCGATAAAACGATGCAGCAGCGTCGATCTATCCCAGAACGCGCTTCCACGCCACGATCTCGACCGAGGCGAACAGCCCCGCCGCCGCGTAGGGGTCGCCCGCCGCGAAAACCTCCGCCGCCGCGCGGTCGGCCACGTCGATCACCAGCAGAGAGCCGTTCATGGCGCCGGCGTCGTCCATCAGCGGCCCGGCCAGCGTCACCACGCCGGTCGCCTTCAGATAGGCCAGATGCGCGTCGCGGGTGGCGGCGCGCACGCCTGTCGCCTCGGGCCGGTCGCGGCAGATCACGAGATAGAGCATGGTTTTCCCCTCAATTACGCCTTGGCGCCCTTGCGCCCCGATCCCAGCATGGGCGCGGCGGTCTCGTCCAGCGGCCAGCGCGGCCGCGCCGCCAGATCGAAGCCGGAGCGCTCGCCGCGCGCGCGCCGCTCCAGCCCCGCCCAGGCGATCATCGCGGCGTTGTCGGTGCACAATGTCAGCGGCGGGGCGACAAAGGCGAAGCCCTGCGCCGCCGCCCGCGCCATAAGCGCCGCGCGCACCGCGCCATTGGCGGCGACGCCCCCGGCCACGGCCAGCGCAGGCGCTGCGACATCGGGTCGCGCCGTTTGAAACCGCGCCATGGCGCGCGCGGTCTTTTCCGCCAGCACGTCGGCCACCGCCGCCTGAAACCCGGCGCA
>CAZRFB010000491.1:0-5199 GCA_964599185.1 uncultured Rhodobacterales bacterium
CGGCGATGAACGCCCCCATCAGCAGGAACTGCGGCAGCACCGGCGCCGAGAGGCGCACGAACTGCGGCAGGAACGCCAGCATGAACAGGATCACCTTGGGGTTGGTGAGGTTGCAGATCAGTCCGTCGCGAAACGCCCGCGCCGGGCGGATCGCCACGCCCGCCTTCGCGCCCAGCGGGCTGTTGAGCGTGCGCCAGACCACCCAGACCAGAAACGCCACGCCCAGCCAGCGGATCGCCTCGAACGCCGCCGGCCATGCGGCGATCAGCGCCGCCAGCCCCAACCCCGCCGCCAGCGCGTGCAGCAGCGCGCCGACCGAGACGCCAAACGCCGCCGCCAGCGCCGGGCGCGGCCCGGCGGCCAGGCCCTGCCCGAGGCAGAACATCATGTCCGGCCCCGGCGTGAGGATCAGCGCCAGCGCGGCGGGAAAGAAGGCGAGCAGAAGCGGGTCCATGCGCCAAGCCGTAGGCGTCGCCTCAGGCGCCGTCAACACGCGCCGTCAGCCCATCTCCGGCGGCTCGCCGTCGAGCGCGGCGCGCAAGGACAGCAGGTCGCGCCACGCCAGCCGCTTGGCGGCGGGGTTGCGCAGCAGATAGGCCGGGTGCAGCGTCGGCAGGCAGAGCCGCCCGGCGTCCTCCGCCTCCCCCCCGGCGACGGCGCGCCGCCAGCGCCCGCGCAGCTTGAGGATGCCCTCGGGCGTCTGAAGCAGCGCGCGCGCGGCGGTCGCGCCCATCACCAGCACGAACTCAGGGTCGGCGAGCGCGATGTGGCGCGCGACGAACGGCGTCAGCATCGCGGTCTCGTCGGCGGAGGGCGCGCGGTTCTCCACCGGGCGCCAGGGCAGGATGTTGGTGATATAGACGCCGCGCGCGGGGTCTGTCGCGCGGCGGTCCAGCCCGATGGCGGCGAGCATCCGGTCGAGCAGCTGGCCGGAGCGGCCGACGAACGGCTTGCCCGCGATGTCCTCGTCACGCCCCGGCGCCTCACCCACGATCATCACCCGCGCGGCGGGGTCGCCGTCGGCGAATACGCAGTTGCGCGCGCCCTGCTTCAGCGGGCAGCCGTCGAAGGCCGCCAACGCCGCGCCAAGGCTGGCGAGGTCGCGGCAGCCTGCGGCGATCTCGCGCGCGGCGCGCACGGCGTCAGGCTGCGCCGCGTCCGGCTGTGCCGAAGGGATCGCGCGCAGGGCGGGGGCCGCAGGGCGGGTCGGGGCGGGGCGCTGCGTCGCCCTCGCCGTTTGCTGCGCCGTCTCCAGCGCGAAGCGGTCAACCGGCGTCTCGGCGATGGCCTCGTCGGCGCCCAGTTCGGCCTGCCACGCCAGCGCGGCCAGCATGTCGGCGCGCAGGGCCGCCACGCTCACGGCGCCGCGCCGCGCAGCAGGTTGGGCGTGTCGCCTGCGGCGCCCCGCGCGGCGGCCATGAACGCCGCCTTCAGCCCCGGCGCCGCATCGACCACCGCCAGCCCCAGGTCGCGCAGCGCCCGCACCGGGGCTGCGTCGGTCGAGAACAGCCGGTTCAACCCGTCCATCCCGGCGCCGAAGGTCGTGCCGTCAAAACGGCGCCAGCGCTGATAGCGCGCCAGCACGTCGGGCGCGCCGATGTCCTCGCCGCGTCTGCGCGCCTCGGCCAGCACCTGCGCCAGCGCGGCGGCGTCGCGCAGGCCCAGGTTCAGCCCCTGTCCGGCGATGGGATGCACCGCATGGGCCGCGTCGCCCAGCACCGCCAGACGCGGCGCGACATAGGCGTAGGCCAGCGCCAGCATCAGCGGATAGGCCCAGCGCCTGCCCGCCAGCCGCACCGCGCCCAGCATGCCGCCCGCGCGCAGCGCGATCTCGGCGGCGTAGGCGCGATCATCCAGCGCCGCGATCCGCGCCGCCTCGGCCGTGCGCTCCGACCAGACCACCGACACCCGGTCGCCGGGCAGCGGCAGCATCGCGAACGGGCCGGAGGGGTAGAACACCTGTCGCGCGACGCCCTGATGCGGGATGGCGCAGTCCACCGCGCACACCAGCCCCGTCTGGTCGTAGGTCCGCCCCGTCCAGCGCACGCCCGCCGCCGATGCGATGCGGGAGCGGCGGCCGTCGCAGGCGACCACCAGCGGCGCGCGCAAGGTCTCGCCGCTCTCCAGCGTCACCACGCCTTCGGGGCTGGCGTCGCGCACCGGGGCGGGGGCGCGGTGGTCGATCAGCGGCGAGGCCGCGACCGCGTCGAGCAGCGCGTTGCGCAGATAGCGGTCCTCCAGCAGCGCCGCGAACGGCGCGCGGTCCAGCGCGTCGCGCTCGAAGCGCAGCCGCAGCGGGCCGGGGTCGCCCAGCCGCCCGTCGTAGATTTCGATGGCGCTGAACGGTTGCGCGTGGGCGGCGACCATCGGCCACACCGCCACCGCGCGCAGGAAGTTCATCGACGCGGCGGCCAGCGCATAGGCCCGCCCGTCAAAGCCCGGATCGCGCCGCCGCGCCTCGGGCGCCGCGTCGAGCAGCACTGAGCGCAACCCGGCTTTCGCCGCAGCCAAGGCGAACGCGGCGCCGTTGGCCCCGCCGCCGATGATCAGGATGTCGGTGTCGAAGGATTGGGTCATGGTGAGGGAGTATCGACCGCGCGGGGCGGTTGTCCAGCGCGGAGAGGGTGACAATCACCGGGCCGCGTGGCGAGAGGTGCGGTTGTCGAGGCGCGGCCAAGCGGCGCGCGGGTTCGCATGGCGTGAACGCGACGCGGGCGCCGCCCGGCGAGAAGCGTTCTCACCGGACGCATTCGTGAGGATTTTGACCGTTCGAACGGTTTGACGCATGCCGGATTGCGCCCGGTCGATCCGACCCGCGTCGGATCGGCCCGCGTCCGCCCTGCCGGGGGCGGACGCGACAAGCGCGCCCGCCCGGGCGGACCCGGCCCGATCTGCGAGGGGCGGGATGGGCTTCACCCCCCTCGGCCTGCGGCTTGCGCCTTCGGCCGACGGCCTCGGCGGCTCTCCACCGGAGAGCCGCTTGTCGAGGCCGGGCGCCCAGTGGGGGTGGGGCGGGGCTAGCACTTGCCAAAGGCGCGACAAAAGGCGCGTTGGACACCCGGCGCGTCTTTCGCCGGCGCGGCTGTTGCGGTCGAAAGCTCAGAGGCGTCCGGTCAGCACCAGAACAAGCAGGATGATGATCAGGACGCCAAGAACGCCGACGCCGCCATGGCCGAAGCCGTAGCCATAGCCGCCGAAGCGACCGCTGAACCCGCCCAGAAGCGCGATGATGAGAATGATGATGAGGATTGTGCCGAGCGACATTTCTTGTTCTCCAACTGTGGGACCGCGCCGGTCCCAGATCTTGCCCCTGACACGGAAGCAGCCGCAACGGCGCCCGGTGGCCGCGCGTCACGAACTGTGGGCGCCACCGTGTAACGCCGCGCCGGAGCGGTCAGTTCCCGTCGATCTTGACGCCGTGCTCGCCGATCTGGATCGAGACGCCGCTCTGGCTTTCCTGATAGTATAAATAACCTGCGACAGCGATTCCCACGGCGAGCAGCAAAACCAGAAAATAGAGAAAATTACGGCTCATTGCGGTCAGCCCTCCATGCGCTCCGCATAGCGCGGAACTTCGTCGGTTATTTAGCAGCTTTAGTATAACTGCGCCATAGCGTCAGTTTTTTCGCGAAAACTTGAGCGTAACGCCTATTCGCCCCGGAGCGTATCCTTGATCCCGCCGACGGCGTTCTGGACCCTGCCCTCGACCTCGTCGGCCTTGCCCTCCGACTCCAGCTTGGCGTCGCCAACCGCCTTGCCGACCGCCTCCTTGATCTTTCCCTTGACGACCTTCGCAGAGCCGATCACCCGATCCTTGTCCATGGCGGACCTCCTTGAGCAACATCGCCTGCGGTCATGTCACAGCAATATTCGCAGAGTCGCATTGATCCAGATCATAGGGCCGGATCATAGGGCCAGATCATAGAGGATGACGCATGGCGCGCGCTGGGCGGTCACACCGCCTGACGCTCCGCCTGATGTTCCGCCTGACGTTCTGGCCCGGCGTTCACAAACTCGCCGCCGCCCGCGCCGCCTGATCGTAGTCGCCCGCCACGCTGCGCAGCACCTGCGCCGCGCGGCTGAGCTGGGCGAAGTCGCTCTCGGTCGCCGCCGCCGGGCCGATCAGGCACAGTTCGCGCACCTTGCCGTAGTCGGCGCAGATGCGGCGGCCCTCGGGCGTGGTGCGCCAGAACATCTCCTTGCCGCGCCGCTCACCCTCGACCAGCCCGGCCTTGACCAGCTTTTTCACCGCATAATTCACCGTGTGCAGATCCTCGATGTTCAGCACGAAGGCCACGTCGGCCAGCCGCTTGTCGCGCTTGCGGTGGTTGAGGTTGTGCAGCACCAGGATGTCGAGCGGGTTGAAGTCGGGGTGGCCCACGGCGGCCATGCAGCGCAGCATCCAGCGGCTGAAGGCGTTGAACGCCATGATCATGCCATACTCAAGCTCGCTGAACTGCCAGCCCTCGGCGGTGGCGAGGTGCTCCGACGAGACGATGGGGCCGCGCGGGGAAGGGGCTTGGGTCATCGGCGCTCACATCCGGTTGGGCAGCCAGGTCACGACGCCGGGAAACGCCATGATGATCGCCAGCGCCGCCGCCATCAGCAGGAAGAACGGCAGCGCCGCGCCCGCGACCACCATGATCGAGCGCCCGGTCAGCGCCTGCAGCACAAAGAGGTTGAAGCCCACCGGCGGCGTGATCTGGCTCATCTCGACCACGATCACGATGTAGATGCCGAACCAGAGCGGGTCGATCCCCGCCGCCTGCACCATCGGCATCACGACCGAGGTGGTCAGCACCACCACCGAAATGCCGTCGAGAAACATCCCCAGCACCACGAAGAACACCGTCAGCGCCGCCAGAAGCGCGACCTGGCTGAGGCCGAGCGCGCCGATCCATTCCGCCAGCATCCTCGGGATGCCGGTAAAACCCATCGCCACGGTCAGGAACGCGGCGCCCGCGAGAATGAACGCGATCATGCAGGAGGTGCGCGTCGCGCCCATCAGCCCGTCGAGAAACACCGTCCGCGTCAGGCTTCCCTGCGCGCCCGCCAGCGCCAGCGCCAGCACGACGCCGACCGCCGCCGCGTCGGTGGGCGAGGCGATCCCGGCGTAGATCGAGCCGATCACCCCCGCGATCAGCGCCATCACCGGGATCAGGCGGCGCGAGCGGCTGAGCTTTTCGCGAAAGCTGAAAT
>CAZRFB010000492.1:0-5080 GCA_964599185.1 uncultured Rhodobacterales bacterium
GAAGATCTCGGAGCACGGGCCGCAGGGGCCGGTGGCGCCCATCGACCAGAAGTTGTCGCTGGTGGCGATGCGGATGATGCGGCTGTCGGGCAGGCCCGCCACCTTGCGCCACAGCGCCGCCGCCTCGTCGTCGTCGTGATAGACCGTGACCAGCAGCTTGTCCTTCGGCAGGCCGAAGTCGCGGGTCAAAAGCTCCCAGGCCAGCGGGATCGCACGCTCCTTGAAATAGTCGCCGAACGAGAAATTGCCCAGCATCTCGAAGAACGTATGGTGGCGCGCGGTGTAGCCGACGTTGTCGAGGTCGTTATGCTTGCCGCCGGCGCGGACGCATTTCTGCGAGGTGACGGCGCGGGCGTAGTCGCGCTTCTCGACGCCGGTGAACACGTTCTTGAACTGCACCATGCCGGCGTTGGTGAACAGCAGCGTCGGATCGTTGCGCGGCACCAGCGGCGAAGACGGCACCACGGTGTGGCCGTTGCGGTGGAAATAGTCGAGGAAACCCGACCGGATGTCGTTCAGCGATGTCATGCCCGCGCGCCTTGTCCCTGCTCCGCCTCCCGCCCGGCGCGACCGAGAACGCGCAGGCGACACGCGGGTTTACCGGCGCCCGCGCGCGCTGGCAACGCCGCGCGGGTTCAGCCGCCGACGGCCCGCGCGCCGATGCTCTGCGCGCCGGGCGTCTATTCCTCCAGAACCGCCTCGTCGTCGCCCGCCAGCAGCGCGAATTCAAGTCCGTGGGCGGCGCGGATCTTGTCCTCGATGGTCAGCGAGACGTCGGGGTTGTCGCGCAGGAAGGTCTTGGCGTTCTCGCGGCCCTGACCGATGCGCTGGTCGCCGAACGAGAACCACGAGCCGGATTTCTCCACCACGCCCGCCTTCACGCCAAGGTCGATCAGCTCGCCGGTCTTGGAGATGCCTTCGCCATACATGATGTCGAATTCGACCTGCCGGAACGGCGGCGCGACCTTGTTCTTGACCACCTTCACCCGCGTCGCGTTGCCCACGACCTCGTCGCGGTCCTTGATGGCGCCGATGCGGCGGATGTCGAGGCGCACCGAGGCGTAGAATTTCAGCGCGTTGCCGCCTGTCGTGGTCTCGGGGCTGCCGAACATCACGCCGATCTTCATGCGGATCTGGTTGATGAAGATCACCATGCACTTGGAGCGGCTGATCGAGCCGGTCAGCTTGCGCATCGCCTGGCTCATCAGCCGCGCCTGCGCGCCCACCTGCGCGTCGCCCATGTCGCCCTCAAGCTCGGACTTCGGCGTGAGCGCGGCGACCGAATCGATCACGATCACCGAGATCGCGCCCGAGCGCACCAGCGTGTCGGTGATCTCCAGCGCCTGCTCGCCCGCGTCGGGCTGCGAGATCAGCAATTCGTCGATGTTGACGCCCAGCTTGCGGGCATAGGACGGGTCGAGCGCGTGCTCGGCGTCCACAAAGGCGCAGATGCCGCCCTTTTTCTGCGCCTCGGCCACCACATGCAGCGCCAGCGTGGTCTTGCCGGAGCTTTCCGGGCCGTAGATCTCGATGATCCGCCCGCGCGGCAGACCGCCGATGCCCAGCGCGATGTCGAGGCCCAGCGAGCCGGTCGAGATCGCCTCGATGTCCATCGCCGGGTCGCGCGCGCCCAGCTTCATCACCGAGCCCTTGCCGAACGCCCGCTCGATCTGCGCCAGCGCGCTGTCGAGCGCCTTCTGCTTGTCCATCTCGCGCCTTTCGCCGAACGGGATCACGGCTTGCGTCATCGCGGATTTCCTCTTGCATGGCAACGGCGCGGCGCGCCTGTTCTGTGGATGTTCTAGCAGATGCCAGACAAAAAGAGAACAAATTTCTGCGCGCCGCCGCGAAAGGCTCCTCACGCGGCGAGGCATTCCTTGACCTTGGCGGTCAACTCGTTGAGCGAAAAAGGCTTTGCGAGGAAGTGGCAGGCGCCGATGCCGCCCATGCTGCGCTTGAGCGCGTCCTCGGCGTAGCCGGAGACGAACACCACGCGCACGTCGGGGCGCCCCTTGCGGGCCTCGCGCACGCAGCTTGGGCCGTCCATGCCGGGCATCACCACGTCCGACACGATCACGTCGATCGCCAGCGCCGGGTCGGCGAGGATGTCGAGCGCCTCCTCGCCTGACGCCGCCTCGAGCACCTCATAGCCGCGCAGCTTGAGCGCGCGCGCGGCGAAGGCGCGCACCGGGGTTTCGTCCTCGATCAGCAGCACCACGCCGCGCCCGGTGAGATCGGTCGAGACCGGCGCGACCTTTGGCGGCGGCGCGGCGACCTGCGCCGATTTCTCCATGCGCGGCAGATAGATGGAAAAGATCGCGCCGCCTTCGGGCGCATTGTCGGCGAAGATGAACCCGCCGGTCTGCTTCACGATGCCATAGACGGTGGACAGGCCCAGCCCGGTGCCCTCGCCCACCGGCTTGGTGGTGAAGAACGGCACGAAAATCTGGTCGATCCTGTCGGGGGGAATCCCGGCGCCCCGGTCGATCACGTCGATGCGGACATAGTCGCCCTTGGGCATCACGGCGCGGCCGCGGCGCTGTTCGGCCTCGACGCGGGCGTTTTCAGTGCGGATCAGCACTTCGCCGCCGCGCGGCATGGCGTCGCGCGCGTTGACCACCAGATTCATCACCACCTGCTCGAACTGGCGTTCGTCGATCTTCACCAGCCCGAGGTCGGGCGCGTGCTCGATGCGCAGGCTCACCCGCTCGCCCAGCAGCCGGTTGAGCAGGTGGCTGGTCTCGGTCAGCGCGTCGGCGAGGTTGACCACCGTCAGCGTCAGCGTCTGCTTGCGGCTGAAGGCGAGCAGCTGGCGCACCAGCCCCGCCGCGCGGTTGGCGTTCTGGCGCACCTGCGTCAGGTCGGCGTAGTCGAGATCGCCGAGGTCGTGGCGTTGCAGCAGCAGGTCGGTGTGGCCGGTGATCGCGGTCAGCAGGTTGTTGAAGTCATGCGCCACACCGCCGGCGAGCTGGCCCACCGCCTGCATCTTCTGGCTCTGGACGAACTGCTGCTCCAGCGTCTTGAGCTCGGTCGCGTCGTTCAGCACCGCGATCAGGCAGGTCTCGCCGCCGATCTCGGCGCGGGTCAGCGCGACCTGGAGGAACACGTCGCGCCCGTCGGGCTGGCTGCGCGCGATCTCGGCGCGACCGCTGCTGTCGCCGCGCATCGCCTCGGCCAGCCGCACCTCCATCGAGCGGCCAAGCCCCTCGACCAGCCCGCCGATCTGCGCGCCCGGCGTCGCCTTGTCGCCCAGCAGGGCGCGCGCGGCGGCGTTGGCGGCGATGATCTCGCCCTCGGGCGACAGTTGCGTCAGCGCCACGGGCAGCGAGTCCATCAGCGTCTCGGGGCCAAATCGCACGGCGGGGGCCGCAGGCTCGGGCGGCAGCGGCGCCGCAGTCCAGATCATCCGGTCAGACCCCAGCCGCATCGCCGTGACGGCGTGGGCGCGCCGCCCGTCCGGCGGCGCGGCGATCTCGGCGGCGCTCTCTCCCGCGCGCGCCCGCTGGATCAGGCGATAGACCAGCGCCGCAGGATCGGCGCTGCAGGCGGCCAGCGGGTGCGCGACCGGGGCGCCGACCTCGCCGGCCTGCGCCCCATTGGCGCCGATCACGGCGCCCTGCGCCCCATTCGCGCCGATCACGGCGCCCTGCGCGTCGGTCAGGAAGGCGGGCGCGTCCGAGGCGCCATGGAGCGCATGAAAGGCGCCTTGAGCCCGCGCCGCCGTGCGCAGCGCCGCGCCCCACGCGGCGGCGAGGCCCAGGCCCAGCGCGGCGCTGAGCGCGCCAAGCGTCAGCAGCGCCGCGCGCGCGAGGCCCGCCACATCGGCTGAAAGCCACGCCATCGCCGCCGCCAGCGCCACCAGCGCGACGCAAAGCACGGTGACGCCGCGCGCATCGGCGTGCGCGACCGAGCGCAGCGGCGCATGGGCGTCGAACATCAGATCTTCCTTCTGCGCCTGTCACGCGACTCGCCTGCGCCGCGGCTCTCGCTGCGGTTGACTGCGCCGATCCTACTCAGTGAAACGCGACCGCGCAGTAAAAACCGCGCAGTAAAAGCCGTCGGCGCCGTCGGCTGGCGTCAGCCGCAGCGCGTCGCGCGGCGCCAGATCGGCGGCGGCCAGCGCGCCCGCGTTCTCGCAGGCAAGCATCGAGCAGGTCGCATACGCCAGCCGCCCGCCCGGCCGCATAAAGCGCAGCGCCTGCGCCAGCACCGTCGCCTGCGCGGCGCGCAACTCGTCGAGCCGCGCGGGGGTCAGCCGCCACTTGCCCGCAGGGTCGCGCCGCCAGGCGCCGCTGCCCGAACAGGGCGCATCGACGAACACCAGATCGCAGCCGCCCGCCAGCGCGCCCAGCGCGTCGCCCGCCAGCACCTGCGCCGCGGCGCCCGCCCGCGCCAGCCGCGCGGGCAGGTCGCGCATCCGCCGGGCGGCGGCGTCATGCGCGATCAGCCGCCCCTGGTTGCGCAGCACCGCCGCCAGCGCCAGCGTCTTGCCGCCGCCGCCCGCGCAGAAATCGAGCACCGTCTCGCCCGGCTTCGGCGCCGGAAACAGCGCGGCGGCCTGACTGGCGGCGTCCTGCAACTCCACCAGCCCCTCGGCGTAGGCGCGGGTCCGCGCGACCGGCGCGCCGGGGGCCGCGCGCAGGCAGGTCGGCGCCAGCGCGACGGCGACGGTCTCGATCCCCTCCGCCGCCAGCGCCGCGCGGGCGCCCGCCACATCGCCCTTCAGCGTGTTCACCCGCAGATCGACCGGCGCCCGCGCCTGCAGCGCCGTCATCGACGCCTCGAACGCCGCGCCAAGGCTGTCGCGCAAGGCGGCGCCGAGCCAGTCGGGATAATCCAGCCGCACGGGGTCGGGCGGCGGCGGCGGCGCCTCGGCCAGCGCGGCGCGCTCATCCGCCGTCAGCGGCGCGGGCGCGTGGCCGACGCCGGTGAACAGCGTCTCGGGGTCCGCCCCGTCGGCGATCACCGAGCCCAGCACCGCCGCCCGCGCGCTGTCGGCGCGCAAGGGCCACGCCAGCGAGCGGCGGCGGCGCAGGCAATCATACACCCGGTCCGCCACCGCCGCGCGATCCTTCGATCC